>JAUWTE010000141.1 GCA_030609765.1 Acidobacteriota bacterium | reverse complement strand
GACGGGACTCCTGTTCCGAAAGTCATTGACTTTGGGATCGCCAAGGCAATCCAGCAGCGTCTCACCGAGAAGACGCTTTTCACGGAGTTCCATCAGTTCATCGGGACCCCGCAGTACATGAGCCCCGAGCAGGCGGAGCTGAGTGGGCTGGACGTGGACACGCGCACGGACATCTACTCCCTGGGTGTCTTGCTGTATGAACTGCTCACCGGCACCACGCCATGCGATGCGAAGCAGCTCCGAGGTGCCGCCTACGATGAGATCCGCAGGATCCTCCGCGAGACGGATCCGCCCAAGCCGTCCAGTCGATTGAGCACGCTGGGTGACGCGCTCGGCGAGGTTGCCAAGCATCGCCATGCTCAGCCCGGCCGACTGCGCAAGCTGGTTGCGGGCGATCTGGACTGGATCGCCATGAAGTCGCTGGAGAAGGACCGTACCCGGCGCTACGCGACCGCGAACGAGTTGGCTCAGGACGTCGGGCGCTACCTCGCGAATGAGATGGTCCTGGCCGGTCCTCCTGGGGTCGGGTACCGCTTGCAGAAATGGGTCCGGCGGCACAAGACCCTGTCCATCGCAGTGACTGCCGCGGTGCTGCTGGCGGTTGTGTTTGTCAGCGTCACGTCGCTGCAGCGTCGTCACGAACTCGAGCGCCGGGACCGTCTCGCCGAACAGGGGCTGGCCAGCGCCAGGCTTGCCATGGCGGGAGGTGACTATGGGGGAGTCCAGCGCGAGCTGACCCAGGTGAATCTGCAGCTGGAAGGCGAGGTGGCGCTCACGACCCGCTATCGGCCGGAGGTGGACAGCCTTCTAAGCCGGGCGGAGGCGAAGCTCCGCTTTCAGCGCTATCGGTCGTTCGTGGAGTCGGCCCGCTACGCAGCCCAACCGCTTATGGGCTTGCTGCCCGAGTATTGGAGCTGGAGCGAGCAGGAGCTGGCGGCGCGTCTGCTGGAGGCCCGCGACCGCTGCCGGGAAGCGTTGGCAGTCTTCGTCGTGGTCGACAATCCACAGTGGCAGGCCGATCTGGCGGAGCGGCCCCTGGACCCCGCCGAAGCACAGTATGTCCGGGATTCGGCGGCGGAGCTGCTGGTCATGCTGGCCGACGCCCAGCACCGCATAGGCAGGCTCAGCTTCGCCTGGAGCGTCACCGTCTGCACGCAGCGGGCGATCGGCTATCTCGGTCAGGTCGAAGCGCTGGCACCCAATCTACGGGCGCTCTACGAGTATCGCAGAGCCTACCGGGATCTGGTCGGCCACCGGGAGTTGGCCGCTGCCGATGCAGCGCGCGCCGAAGCGGTCGAGCCGTCGACCTGGCTGGATCACTGGTTGCTGGCACACAAGCTCTGGCCGGATACGGAGCGTGTGATCGCGGAGCTGGAACGTGCCATCGCGCTCAAGGTCGATGACTACTGGACCTGGTACACCTGGGGGCTGGCTTGCGAGGGGGTCGGGGACGCTCCCGAGAGCCGGGTCCATCAGGCCATGAGCATCTGCATCGAGCTCAATCCCAGAGAGGCGGCGGGATGGATCGGCCGCGGGTCGTATGGCATGCGTCCCGGCCGGTCCGGGCAGGAGGAAGCCATTGCCGATCTCACAAAGGGGTTGGAACTGACCGACGATCAGGGCTTGCGGAGCCTCGCCCACTACTATCGAGGCCTCATTCGGTCTCGAATGGGCGAGACGGATGCAGCCCTGCGGGACCTCTCAAGCGCGGTCGCAGCAGAGTCGAACTTCCCCGGCAGCCTGGTCGCCCGCGGTGAGCTATACCTGCAGCTCGGCGACAGAGAGCGTGCGCAGGCGGACTTCAGAGAAGTTCTGGAGCGTTTCCCCCGGCCGGCGAAGCCCAGCGAGTACATCTGGCGGATCCGGGCTCTGCGGCACCTGGAGGAATGGGAGCAGGTCATAGAGGAGTGCCACCTTCAGGCCGCCCATCCAGACAACGCCTATGCCAACCACAAGACTCTCGCCCACGCCCACTATCGAACGGGACGGTACCAGAGGGCGATCGAGATCCTCGGCGACGACACCACCCCTGCGGCCTCCTTCATCCTCGCCATGGCCCAGTGGAAGTCGGGCCGGCGGGAAGAGGCCCGCACGCTATATCGGAAGGGCGCCGACTGGATCGCCGAGCAAGGCCCCGCGGTGTTGTCCGGCAGCCAGGTCGGCGCCTATGAGTCGGAGGCGGCGGAGTTGATCGGAATTCCTGAGTCGGAGAGGCCGGGACCGAAAGTCCAGGGGCGCTGACACAAACACACGGTGAAGGAGAAAGGTCATGATCTGGCGAGCGATCAGCAAGCTGTCCGGGGCACTTGTTTGTGCAGCCTGCGTTTTGTCATCGCTGTCGTGCTCACCGGCAAGTGAGCCCGGAGCGGCCGAGGCGGCATACGAACTGAGAATGAGCGGCAAGCTCAGCGAAGCACGGCAGCTTCTCGTGGACGCCCTGGCGCGAGATCCGAATTACGCGGCGGGCCACTACGAGCTCGCCAGGATCATGCTCCACGCGGCGCTCGGGGACCATCCACGGAAGCTGGATAGCCTATTGGTCGCGGCTCAGCAGTCGATCGATCGAGCCGTGGCACACGACTCGAGTAGCGCGATCTACCCGTTCTTTGCCGGACATGTCGGCTTCATGCGCGCCTACCTGGCGATGAACCTGGGCGAGGCCGATGCAGCGGAGAGGGTTGCCAGCAGTTGCGATGCCTTCGCGACCGCGCTGCGGCTGAAGCCCGACTATCGCGAGGCGAGGCTCCATCTCGTCGAGCTCTACGGGCTGTTGCCGGCGGAGATGGGGGGTGACAGATCCAAGGCGGAGGCCTACATGGCCGAGTTGGCGGAGATGGACGAAGTCTACGGCATGAAGGCGCAGTCGGTCCTCGGAGAGGTAGGCGTTGCGGATTGGAGCGCCTTGCGCGAGCAACACCCCGGCAACACAGAGGTGCTCGAGGAGTTGGGGAAGGCCTACCTATGGGAAGGGGATCTGGCCGCGGCGGGCGAGTGCTTCAACGAAGCCGTCGCGATCGATTCGAACGAGGTGATCCTCTTCTTGGACCTCGGTAGGTATCATCTCATCCACATGATGGAGATCTTGATGTCCGAGGATCAGGAAGGGCTGCAACCGCACCTGGCGGCCGCCGAGGCTGCCATGCTCAGATACCTGGAGACTGAACATCCTGCCCCGATGAAAGCGTACGCGCTCAGGATGCTCTCGAAGGTGAAGCATGGGCCCGGCGAAAAGGAAGAGAGGAACAGACTCAAGGAAGAGGCAAAGGCGTTGGATCCCTACCATTCAAGGGCAACCGGGAGTCCGGGACCGGTGCTGTTCACACCTCCCGGAGAGATTGCGCACGACCACCGGTATATGATGAGGCCCTTCTAGGTCACGTCTGTTCGGGGAAGGCGAAGAAGGGGAGGCCGTGGAGTGCTCCGAGCACCGTCCTTTGAGAGAGACCGCGAAGGGAGCCTCGGGATGGCGGTCAGTTCAGCACGCAAGGCCACGAGTGAGATCCCTCAGGGCCTCTGGAACCAACCCATTGAAAACCGCGTCATTACGGCTTCCAAGTGCCTCCCGGAAGCCCCGGATGACGCGATCCAGAGTTCTAGTAGCGTATACCTTGGCCCCGCAGGACGAGAAACAAAGCCCTTCGATCGTGAGATCGAAGGGCTTGCCATATGTGACGGTGAGACTCGCTCCGCCCCAGGCGTCATCCGCTGGTCATCTCCTGAGCACCAGTTTTCGCGAGACTCGGTGGCCGCCCGCCTCGACGATGATGAAGTAGAGTCCGGAACCCAGTCGGTTCCCATCATCTCCGGTCCCGTCCCAGCTCAGTTCGAATTCGCCGGCGCCATCGGTGCCTCTGGCGAGCGTGGCGACGTGCCGTCCCTCCACGTCAAGCACGCCTACCCGCCATGGTCCTGGTTCCGTCTTTACAAATCGCATATCAGCGGCTGATGCGAAGGGGTTGGGTGCACAGGATTTGAAGTAGAGAGCTTCCCGGACGGGCCCGCCTGTTTCGGGCACATCCGCCATCATCCCATCGATCCCGAGTGAGGGGTCTCCAAACAGGTTGAAATTGTACAGATTCATGTATTCGTACACGCTATCCCATCCGTAGTGGGTTGTGGCATGGAATTTCCCATCATAAAGGGCATCGCCAACCTTCTCGGCCTCGACAATCATGTATCGGTTGAAATCGAAGCAGATCTGCTCTGTTCCGCCCGGTGAGTTCTTCCAGTCGCGTGAGATGGCGGCAGGCCTGGCAGAACTCACGATCCCTGACGATGCACCCCACCCGGGCAGCGTCAGGAGATCGATGCCGAGGTTGCCGTACGGATTGGGTTCCGGATAGCCCACGTTGCAGGATATGGCGAAGACGACGGAAGGATGATCGTCGTCCACATTGGCTGATCCGCAGCCGATGAAACGATAACTCTGCAGTTCACCGTTGCCTGACTCGGGAACCCCGTCACCGTCGTCCCACGCCCATACGGTTCTGTAGGCGCCATCGCACCAGCCGTGGCCCGACCAGTTGACAATGGCGTGTTCACCGTTCCCCCAGCTGCTTGTGAAGCTGGCTTCCGTTATGGGTGGCCACGGGAAAGGAGATGTTACGATACCCTCCTGTTCGCTGAAGTGGGTTATGGTGAGTCCGCTCATCAGGCCGGTTTCGATGGAATCCAAGCATGTCGCCCCAGCGATGAATGGATAGTCGCCGTGATTCTGATTCTCAAAGAACAGGATGGAGCCCGCGTGAAGAACATTGGACTTCCACGCACCGGTGTCTTGCTCAAAGGCCACGATCTTGTCAAGGGCATAGGTGACGCGGGCCGGATCATTGACCGGAATACGTCCCACCGCAACTTCCGCCAAGAAGTCGGGATCGTCATCTGAGTACTCGCCATAGTACCCATCACCGTCTGAATCCCAGGAGACGTCATCTGGAAAAGACAGATCAGCGTAGTAGTAGTCCGTTGGGGTACCGGGGGCTATCAGATTTGGATCGCCGGGGTCATAGACATGGAAATCCGGATCGGGATAACAGATCCGCATCGGAACCGTGGCGTAGTCTCCAACCATGAGAACGTATTCGATGCCCCAGGAGGCGTAGTAAGAGCGCAGGAAGTTCCTTATCTGCGCCGCAAGATCGACGCCCGGTTGGTTTGCGATCTCAGCGTCCGTCGTTAGCACTGTTCTGAGATTGTATCCTTTCGCGCTCTTCCATGCCTGGAAGTCAGAGGCGGCTATAGCATCTTGGATCTGGCTGGTTGTGATGATCACATAATCGTATGTGTCATCCGTGAGCGGACCCTGGGGTTCCTGAGTAGGATAGAGTTCCGCAATCTGCCAGGAGTTCGAAAACAGGCCGGCTGCTTTCTCCTCGTCGAGCTGATCCAGCATGATCCGGCCCATCAACCGGGCTTCAGGTCCTGAGGGCGGAGGTCCCTCGCAGTTGATCACGATCTGGATCTGCCGGTGGTGAAGGAGGCGTCCCGATTTCGGGTGGTACGTGAAGGGGCAGAACGCCACGGATGCATATGAGTACTTGCGCAACGTCCCTCTGGCGCTGAGCCATGCGGGCTTTTCTGGAAAGGGCATGTCAGACAGATACGCGGCATCATACTCAGCTTCCCACTCCCGCTGCAGTCCCTGCAGGGCCTCTTCCCATCGCGGCATATCAGGAAGCAGCATGATGGGCATGGAGGGTGCGATACGATACGTTCCCGGCAGTACGGTTGTCTGGGTATTGAGGATCTCGACGGATGTGGCCAGAGCCCCGGGAGGCAGCGCGATCAGAAACCTCTTCATCGGCAGTAAGGGGCTCCCGGTGACCTTGAGGTCATTGACCTGCTCCATGACCAGACGCTGCCCCCTGGGCGTTTCAACTACCTCATAGGATCCGGCCTCGACGGTGACAGTTACGCGATTTCCGGTGACCGCGCATTCTGTAATCTCCGGTGCAGCACCGCTGGGTCCTACGCAGAGAAGGGCAACAACCATGACCACCGAGGACTGAATCGTTGATCTGAGAAGTGCATTGTGCTTCACAGTGTACTCTCCTTGATCTCGGAAGTTGGTGATCTGAAGGCGATGGATTGATTATCGCACACGCGACGCGGACGACGGGAGTTAATCCTGCCCCCCCATCCCGGCGGCAGCTTCAGCGAGAGGACGCGGGGCTTCAGATCGAGCCGGCTACCGATGTCAGCGGGTCAGGATCATCTTCCTGATCGCGGACGTTCCTTCCGCCTCGAAGCGGTAGAGATAGACGCCCGACTCGACCTCGTGGCCCCTGTCGCTGCGACCATCCCAGGTCGCCCAGTGGGCCCCGGCTTCCAATCGGCCGCTCACCAGTGTGCGGACCAGTCTGCCGGCGGCGTCGTAGATCTTCAGCTGCACCGTCCCTGGTCTCGCCAAGTGATAGTGGATCGCGGTCTCGGGACCAAAGGGATTGGGTTGGTTCTGCCCGACCGCGGGATGGAGCACCAGTGGGGTTTCCTCATCCACGCCGGATAGGTCGCCGAAGCCGAAGAACTCGATCTCGTCGACATACCACCCCTCCCGGGTCACGCCGCCGTCGGAGCCGAAGCGAAAGCGGAAGCGTGCCTCGCCGCTGTAGCCGCTGAGCTCGAAGACGGCCGGGGCCCAGTCGATGCTGCCCGAGTAGACCTCGGTCTCGGGAGGCCACGGCCCGGGCTCGCCGCCGGCCCGGATCCGGTGTGTGTATCCATCCACGGGGAAGATCTGCGTCCAGTAGTCGTCGCCGTCGACCGACATCTCCACCATGCCGCCGTCATAGCAGTAGCCCGGGTAGCTCCCGCTTTCCTCCGCCTCCATCCAATGGCGGAAGCGCAGGAAGGAGCTGTCCCGCAGGGCCACTGGCTCGGACTCGAGCGCGCCGTCGGCCAGGTTGGCGTAGTCGCCGCTGGCGGTATCACCAAACTTCCAGCTCCAGCTTCCGCCCGGGGTGTAGTTGCGCTGGTCGGAGCGGTGCCACTGGTTCACATAGCCGTCGGTCACGACGTAGGTGAGCCAGCTCTCCGGCCCTGACTCCACATCGTCGTGGAATCCCCCGATCTGGATCGTGAACCACAGTGCTGCGGTCTGTTCCCAATCGGCGGTGACGGACAACTCGGCCAGCAGCGCCTCGGGGTCGGGGCAGAACTGCGAGACCTGCAGCTCGAAGGGGGGCGAGAGTGTCACTTCTCCGCCTGCTTCCAGCACCGCCGCGGCGGCCTGGCTCTGGGTGATGTTGACCCAGGGGTGCGCGGTGCCCAGGGTAGCCTCCAGATTCGTTGCCGCCTCGTTCCCGGTGTTGCCGATCGTTGTCTCCAGGCTGACGGTTTCGCCCGGATCGAGGCGTCCGTCACCGTTTCCGCCGCCGACATCGTCGATCGATAAGCTCACCAGATTCAAGACCGGCGCATCCACCACCAGCACCAGATTCTCTTCCCAAATCAGGCGGTCGTCCGACTCCACGGTGACCGCCAATACGATGGCGTGTCCGTCCGAGCACTGCGCGTCGATGGCCAGGTCGAAATCGTCCGCGCAGGGGACCTCGCTGCCCGCCGGGATGTCACCGTAGAGCTCG
>JAUWTE010000023.1 GCA_030609765.1 Acidobacteriota bacterium | reverse complement strand
TTACCGGGACAGGATCTTCGGACCAGCCGGCAGCGCCATCGGGGTCGATTGACGTAGAATCGGAGAGTTGAGGTAGTGGCATTCGGGTAGGATGGCGCGCCGTGGGGGGCGCGCTCCTACTCTTCCAGAGGGCGGATTAATGACCGATAACCAGCAAAGCTTCTACGAGATTCAACTCAACACGCACCATCTTCTACTCGCCTTTATCGGCGCTCTCGTGGTGGGTGTGGCAGTTTTTTACATGGGCGTCGTAGTCGGGCGGAGCCAGGGCACCCAGCAGGCGCCCGAGGAATGGCAGGCGGCTATTCAGGGCGATGAGTCCTCAGAGGATCCTCTGGATTTCTACGAGAGTGTCCAGCAGCCTGCCGCGCAGCCCGAAGAAGAACCAGCCGCTGGTCAGGCCGCGGATTCCACAGCAAGCGGCTCTGCGCAAGAGCCTCAGGCCACGCCTCCTCCCGAGGAGGCGACGCCTATCCCGACGCGGGCCCCGGCGGCGGCGGCTTCGATGCCCGAGTCAGATCCCGGGCTGGTGAGTGGCTGGGTGATCCAGGTGAAATCCACGACCGACAAGCAGGCCGCCGACTCCCTGCAGGCCGCGCTCGCTAGGGAGGGATTCCCGGCATTCGTGGTTTCCGCCGAGGTGCGCAATCAGACCTGGCATCGGGTACGCGTTGGGCGATACCGCGAGCGATCAGACGCGGAGGCGGTGGCTGGCCGACTCGGCGGGAGAACCGACGTCGAGTCGACCTGGGTCACCGAGGGCTGAGCAGCGAGTCCATCTTGCGCTCCGTCGCGCTCTCTCGCCCCGGCCTGACGCATGGTGTTTGGCCATTCCTCGCTGCCCTCACATCGGGAGTTGCGCTCGGTCTCGCCTTCCCGAAGCCGGATTTGCACCTTCTCATCTGGGTCGCCCTCGTTCCGTTGTTGCTCGCCCTGCGCGGCGCCGGTGTCGCCCGCGCGTGGTGGCTCGGGCTGCTCACGGGCTTCGTCTATCGCGCCATAGCTCTCTACTGGCTGGTCGACACCATGGCCGAATATGGAGGACTCGGCCTGCCGATTGCCCTCGCGGCGGCTACGGCGCTGATCTTCGTGCTTGCCAGCTTCATCGGTGTATTCGCCATGCTGGCTGCCTGGTACGGTCCGGTGGGAGCAGGGACGGGTGTGTTTCTGGCGGTTCTCTGGGTGGCTCTGGAGTTCATACAGGAATTCCCACTCGGTGGATTTCCGTGGGCGTTCGTCGGCTACGCGGCGGGGCGCAATGTCGTGTTCATGCAGGCTGCCGATCTCGCGGGGGTCTATGGCCTCTCTGCCCTGGTGGTTTTCTTCAACGTGGCGTTGGCGAGCTTGATCGTGAAACGTCGCGAAGCCTTGGGTGTGGCGGTGGCGGCCGCGGTGATGATTGCCGCGCTCGGGGTCTACGGCGCTGCGCGGTTGGCGGCGGCCCCACCCTTGGATGAGGTCTCGAGAGCTGAAGCGGGCGATTTGGTGGGCACTTCTTTGCGTGTCGCAGTCGTGCAGGGGAACGTGCCGCAGGGGAGAAAGTGGGATCCCGCGGCACGCGCCAGCATTCTTGCCGACCACCTCCGACTTTCGGCTGAAGCTGCCGCGGCAGGGGCGCGTCTGGTGATTTGGCCGGAATCGTCGATCCCCAACCCGGGTGGGCTGGATCGAGATCCCGCAATTCGGGACGCCATTGCCCGAGCCGCACAACAACTCGACGTCACGATGATCGTGGGCAGCCCCCACGTGGAAGACGTGGATGGGGGCATCCAGGTCACCAACGCCGCGTTTCTCATCGCCCCCGACGGGTCTTGGCGACAGCGCTACGACAAAGTCAGGCTCGTGCCATTCGGAGAGGTGGTGCCGCTGCGTCGCTGGCTGCCGTGGATTGCGCCCCTGGTCGTGGCGGTCGGCGACTTTCATCCGGGTGGCCTCGATCAGGAGTTGTTCGGGGATCCGGATTTGTCCTTGCCTCCGTTTAGCGTGGCGATCTGCTACGAGATCGTTTTCCCCGGATACATCAGGCGACAGGTACGGCGTGGAGCGACATTTCTGGTGACCATCACCAACGACGCCTGGTATGGAACCAGCAGTGGTCCCTATCAGCATTTCGCTATGGCCAGAATGAGGGCAGTGGAGACTCGGCGCTTCGTGGTGCGCGCAGCGAACACGGGCATCTCGGGGATCGTCGATCCCTGGGGGCGCGTGGTGGCGCGCATGGACCTCGAGCAGAAGGGAATGAGGGCGATCACGATCATTCCCCGGACCAGCATCAGCCCCTATGTCCTCTGGGGAGACCTCTTCGCTGTAGCATGTTTACTCTTGGCGGGCGTGGGCGTTATCGTACGTCGCTCGTACGACAGTGCGGCTCCCCCATCTCAGGGAACAGAACGAATTCGAAGCTCGAGCAAGGAGGAATGAGAAAATGATCGAAGATTTGCGCCCGCAGCTAGAAGAGCTGAGATCCCGTTACCTCGAGCTGGGAGGTCATCTTTGACCCAGCCGGGGCGGAGAAAAGGCTGGCAGAGCTCGAGGAGCAGATGGCCGAGCCCGAGTTCTGGAACGAGGGTGGCGAGGCGGGAGCACTGAGGGAGCGAAGCACGTTGCAGGCAAGGATCGACGCTGCCCACCGGCTCGAGGCCGAATTGGCCGACGCCGAGGCGATGGTCGAGCTCGCGGAGGAGGGTGAGGATGAGGCCTCGGAAATGGCCCGTGAAGCTCTCCGAGGGCTCGAGGACGAGCTCTCTGCCATCGAGATCCGCCACCTCCTGGGAGACCCTGACGATGTCCGGCCCGCGATCCTGGAAGTGCACCCCGGAGCAGGCGGAACGGAATCGCAAGATTGGGCGGCCATGTTGTTTAGAATGTACGCTCGCTGGGCGGAATCGCATCGCTACAAGATCAGTGTTCTCGATGAGGTGCCCGGGGAGGAAGCTGGTCTGAAGAGCGCTACGCTGCGCATCGAGGGGCCCTATGCGTTCGGATACATGAAGGGCGAGACCGGCGTGCACCGCCTGGTGCGAATCTCTCCTTTTGATGCCAGCAGCCGCCGGCACACATCGTTCGCATCGGTTCTGGTTTCGCCTGAGATCGACGACAACATCGAGATCGTCATCGACGAGAAGGACCTGCGCATCGATACCTATCGATCGAGCGGCGCCGGCGGGCAGCACGTCAATGTCACCGACTCGGCGGTGCGCATTACGCACATTCCTATGGGCATCGTCGTACAGTGCCAGGCTGAGCGCTCTCAGCATCGCAACCGGGCGATGGCCATGACCGTCTTGCGAGCTCGGATGTACGAGGCTGAGAAGCGAAAGCAGCTCGAGGAGCTGGAAGCGCGCCACGATAAGAAGGAGGCCGGATTCGGATCTCAGATCCGCTCCTACGTGCTGCACCCCTATCGCATGGCGAAGGACCATCGCACCGGTCACGAGGTCGGCGATGCCGATTCTGTTCTCGATGGTCGCCTGGAGCCCTTTATCGAGGCCTACCTGAAACATCAGGCAGAGGGCAAATAGCCCGCATTCCTCTCCAGAGCGCGATTAGTGAGGATCGCGCCGGAGGGCGCCGGCGCTGCCGGATTGAAAGCGGTCGAGGAAGTAGGCCTGCTGATAGTAGGGGAGGGCGAGAATCTGATGGTGTGACAGAGTGCACACCCCGGTCGGTTCTGTGCCCTCGATGAAGGCCATCTCGATCGTCAAATTGCAGACGTCGCTGGCGAGCAGCCCGGTGCGTGGATCGATGGTGCGCACGACGACGCCGGCGGGTTGGGGGAACTTCCTTGGTTCCTTGCCCTCACTGGCGGCGGCCATGATCTCGATCCACACGGGCAAAGCTGCACGAGCGCCCTCCTCACCAGGTCCGATCGGCTTCTTGGTGTCGTTGCCCACCCAAATGCCGATGGTGTGATAGGGCGAGAAGCCGATGAACCAGGCGTCTGAGTAGTTGTCGGTGGTGCCGGTTTTGCCTCCGAGGGCGAGGCCGAGCTGGTGGGCCATGGGCCGCGCGCGCCTGGCAGTGCCGCCGATGGTTCCGTCACGATTCGTGTACTCCACCACGTTCGTCAGCATGCGTGTCATCAGATAGGCGACGTCGTTGTCCAAGACCTGCACCGCCTGACGCACAGTACGCCGCAGCGCCCGTCCCCGTCGGTCACGCACCTCCCGGATCAGGTGAGGCTCTACGCGCACACCCTGGTTGGGGAAAACCGCGTAGGCGCGCGTCATTTCCCACAACGAGATGTCGATAACCCCGAGAGCCAGCGATAGGTAGGGCTGCAGATTGGCGGTGATTCCGAGATCACGGGCATTGTCGATAATCTTGTCGGCGCCAATCTCCTGTTGCAGCGCCACGGTCACCACATTCCGCGACCTCGAGAGGGCCTCGGCCAAGGTGGTGATGCCGATGTACTCGTTGTGGTAGTTGTCGGGCTCGTAGGGCTGTCGCGTACTGGGGTCGAGGAAGGTTTGGCGTTGGTCGAGGAGTAGATCCGCCGCGGTCTTGCCGGCGCGCAAGGCGGCTGAGTAGACGAATGGCTTGAACGCGGAGCCCGTCTGGCGGACGGCCTGGGAGGCCCGGTTGAACTCGCTGCTGTCGAATTGGCGGCCCCCGACCATGGCCTTTACCTCGCCGCTGTGATTCTCGATCACCAGTGCGGCAGCCTCGATCTGTGGCTCTTGGTCGAGCTCGACCTCGTAGATCAGCTCCGGCTCCTCGATCGGTTCATCGCCTGTGGCCGCGGCTTCCTCGGCCTCCTGATTCTCTTCCGCTCCGCCCTCCATTTGTTCCCGCCCAACCTCTTCCTCTGTGCTTGCCCCCTCGGTGCCGACTTCCTCCGCGCCCTCCGCCTCCACGACAGTAATGGCCTGGACGGATACCGAGATCAGATCCCCTGCCGACAGAAGGTCGGTGAGCCTGGGTAGGCGCCCTGTGCGGGTCCACGAGGCCTGCTCCGGGCTCAGCATGGTCACCCGGTTACCGATGCGCAATTCGGCGAGCTCGGGCTCGACGCTCATCACCACGGCCGGCACCGTATCGCCGACCTGGATCTCCCATTCCCATCGGGGATCCTCGTATTCGGCGGGGTCGATCTCGTCGCGAATCAGATTCACCGTTGCCCCGCGCCAGCCGAGGCGCTTGTCGATGATTCGTAGCTGCCGGTCGACGGCTTTTTCGGCGGTAGCCTGGATGCGCTGGTTCAGGGTTGTGTAGACATGAATGCCGGACTCGTAGATCTCCAGGCCATAGTCGTCATAGAGATCCTTGCGGATGTCCTCGATGAAATAGGCGCCAAGCTCCTGTGGTCGCCGATCATGACCCAGCACGAGCGGCACGCTGCCCGCCGCGTCGCGCTCCTCGACACTGATGTAGCCCTCCTCGTACATGCGGTTCAGAACGATGGTGCGCTTGCGCAGTGCCGCCTCGGGGTTGCGATAGGGGTTGTAGGTATTGGGGCTTGGGGGCATGCCGGCGAGCAGCGCCGATTCGGCGAGAGTCAGCTCCTTGATGTCCTTGCCGAAGTAGTAGTCAGCGGCTGCGCCGAACCCATAAACGTTGTGACCCATGAAAATCTGGGTCATGTAGAGCTCGAAGATGCGCTCCTTGGAAAAGTAGCGCTCCGTCTGCAGCGAGTAGTAGAAGGCCTCCACCAGCTTGCGGCTGGCAGACTTCTCCAGGCCCAAGCCCCAGAGTGAACGCGACATCTGCATGGTCAGAGTGCTGGCACCTTCGGAGCCCCATCCGCGGGTGATGTTCTTGAAGACGGCACGGAGCACCCCCACGGGGTCGATACCCGGGTGGCTGTAGAAACGATTGTCCTCAGCGGCGATCACCGCATCATGCAGATGCTGTGGAATGTCCTGGAACGGAACCATCTGCCGCCGCTCGATCACCCATTCGTCGAAGGGCACGCCCTCGTCGTCATAAATGATCGAGTGGATGCTGGGCTGATAACGTTCCAGCTCCCGAACGACAGAGGGGTCGGGGATATAGACCATCGCGAATCCGACGCCCGCACCGAGCCCCATGGCGAGGGTGCCGCCGAGCAGCAAGCCCCGCCAGGAGGTGAGGCGGGCGGCGGTGCGTTGGATTCGACCCTGTACTGCGGGCCCGCCAGAGGGCTTTGGGGAAGGCTTCGAGGTCGTCGATTTCGTCTTGGAACGTCGCGAAGAGGCCATTTGCAGGCATGATAACATGACACATTCAGCGAAATTCGGCCGCAGGTGCAGTGCTTGACAGGCGCCTCGGGGCAGTGTTCCATGGACTAGCACTCGTCGCCGGCGAGTGCTAATCACTCATCCCTGACTTCATCCAAACATGTCCAAAAAAATCAGTCCGCGGGGCGCCGCCGTGCTCGACCTGGTAGTCGAGGCGTATATCGTGAGTGGTCAGCCCGTGGGATCGACGAGTGTGGCAACCGGTTTCGACGAGCCGATCAGCTCCGCCACCATCCGCCACGTGATGGCCGAGCTCGAGGCCCTCGGCTATCTGTTCCAGCCGCACACCTCGGCCGGCAGAGTTCCCACGGAGAAGGGCTACCGGCGCTATGTCGAGCGTCTCTTCCGGCAAAGGCGCCTGCGCAGGATAGATGAGCACAGCATCCGGCGTAGGCTGTCGACGGCTCAGCTCGAGGTGGGCGACCTCCTGCACCGCGCTTGCTCGCTGTTGTCGGAGCTTTCGAATCACGTAGGAGTGGTTTTGACTCCGCGGCCGTCACGGACGATCGTGCAGCACATCGAGTTCCTTCGGACGGGGGTCGATCGTGCGCTCCTGCTGTTCGTCACCCAGGGAGGCATGGTCCACACCCGCACGATCAAGGTGAGCGAGGAGCTGACCGATTCCGATCTCGCGGCGGCAGCCGAGTACCTGGCCGATAGGTTTGCCGGTCACACCCTAGGTGAGATTCGTGACCGGCTCTTGGATGGCTGGGAGGTGGAGGCCGCCATCGAGAACCGTCCCCAGAGGACCGCCATCGAGCTCGGTGTGCGATGGCTCGAGGGCCTCGGTCAGGCGGAGGTTCTGGTTGAAGGCGCCTCGCGGCTCCTCGACAATCCAGAGCTGTCCAGCGCCGAGGTGCTGCAGGATCTGTTCGCCACCTTCGATGAGCCAACGCAACTCGGAAACGTCCTGACAGAATGCGGTGGTGGCAACGATCCGAGCGTTCTCATCGGGGGAGAGCGTCTTCCCGCCGCCCTCGGCGGTTGCACGCTGATAGCAGCCAGCTACATGTCGGACGGGCGACCGATGGGAGCCCTGGGAGTGCTCGGGCCCACTCGGATGCACTATGACCTCACCATACCGCTGGTAGCCGCCACGGCTCGGGTCACTAGCGAAGCCATAGCGGAGCTTTGTTCCTAAGTCGCGCCAACTGATGATTCGAGGTTTGCCCTCGAGGAGCGCACCGATCTGAAATGAGCTTGGATACTTCCGATAGCAAAGGGTCAACGGCGGCCCCAGAGGAGCAGGAGGCAGCCACCGGGGTCGATGACGAGATGCTCGAGGTGAACGGGAAAGAGGGGGGCGAAGCTGCCACCCGAGAGGATCTCGAGTACCAGGTTGCTGACCTCGAGGGTCAAGTAGAGCAGCTCCGCGACCATCTCCTGAGAGGGAAGGCCGAGCTCATCAACTTTCGCAAGAGGGTGGAGCGTGAGCGGGCCGAGCTCGGAACCGTGGCGCAGGCGGGTGTTCTGGAAAAGCTGCTTCCCGTGATCGACGATTTCGAGCGTGCCATCGTCACCGACGCGGAGGACGCGCAGGCCTATCGGCAGGGCGTCGAGCTGATCCTCCGGAGCATGGAAAATGTCCTCACCGGCATGGGGGTGGAGCGTCTCGAGCCTCTGGGCGAGGACTTCGATCCTGAATTTCACGAGGCCATTGCCCGCATCGAGACTGATGCTCACCCCGAAGGCCAGGTAGTGGATGTTTTCCTGCCCGGGTATCGCGTTCGCAATCGACTATTGAGGCCGGCCCGGGTGGCCGTGGCGGCACGACCTCCCGGCGACACGGGCCAGGATGACGAGGGCGCCGGCGAATCGAGCGAGAGAAATGGCTGATCGCGATTTCTACAGTGTCCTCGGTGTAAGCCGTGTTTCGACGCCCGAGGAGATCAAGAGCGCCTATCGCAAGGCGGCGCTGGCGTACCATCCCGACCGCAACCCAGGGGACGCCGAGGCCGAGGAGAGGTTCAAGGCTGCGGCCGAGGCATATTCGGTGCTCGCCGATGCCGACAAGCGGGCCCGCTACGATCGCTTCGGCGAGGCGGGAGTGCGTGGTGGCGCGCAGCCGTTCGATGCCGAGATCTTCGCTGACTTCTCCGATATTCTCGGTGATTTCTTCGGTCTCGGTAACATGTTCGGCGGCTTTGGCCGCCAGGCCCGGCCAAACAACCGTGGTTCCAGCCTGCGCTACGACCTCGAGATTCCACTGGAAGAGGCCGTTCGCGGTTACGAGGTAGAGCTCGAAGTGCCTCGTCATGTGGGGTGTGAGTCGTGTGATTCCAGTGGGTCGGCAAAAGGAACCACGCCGGTTCGCTGCGAGCAGTGCCGGGGCACGGGGACGCTACATCAGCGACACGGCTTCCTGACCATCGCCAGGCCCTGTGGCCGCTGTTCCGGCAGTGGTCAGATGATCGATAACCCCTGTCCGAGATGCCGGGGAGAGGGCAGGGTCCGTGACCGTTCCACGCTCAAGATTCGCATCCCCGCCGGAGTCGACACGAATTCTCGATTGAGGTTGCGTGGCGAGGGGGAGGCTGGATTACGGGGAGGCCCGGCCGGGGATCTCGAGGTAGTGATCCACGTGATGGAGCACGACGACTTCGTGCGTCGCGGGAACGACCTTCTTACACGCGTTCCCATCTCGTTTCCCATGGCCGTGCTCGGGGGCGAGGTCGAGGTGCCGACCCTCGATGACGAGGACGCCCACGTGAAGATCCCAGCAGGGACGCAATCAGGTGATCTGTTCGACCTGCGCGGGCGGGGCGTGCCCAGCGTCAACGGAGGTCGCCGTGGCAACCTGCGTGTGGTGGCTCAGGTCGTAACCCCCACCAATCTCACGGCGGAGCAGCGAAATCTGGTCGAGCAACTCGCGGAAATCACCGAGGAGCCTGTAGCGTATGCGGAGAGTCAGAGCTGGTGGGACCGCCTGCGCAATGTCCTTGGCTGATCGAGCCGTGCGCGGCGCTGTCCTGGAGAGGAATTCCTCTTGTGAACGCCGAGGGTGAAGGAAGCAGCAGGGAGGAGCGCCGCCTTTGTATCCCCGCTGATGCGCTCGCGAACGAGCCGATACAGATCACAGGCGCGGCGTTCCGGCACCTACGGGTGCTGCGCTTGCAGCGCGGCGACAGCGTCTGCCTGTTCGATGGCCAGGGTCGAGAGATCCTGGCGCGCCTGACCTCTGTGAGCGCCGACCGGGCGCTCGCCGCGCATCTGCACGATGTCGGCGGGGAGGTGGAGTCGCCCCTGGCTTGCTGGGTGGTGCAGGCAATTCCCGTACGACCCCAGCGGATGGACGTTGTGGTGAGGCAGCTCACGGAAATCGGTGTCGTCGCGATCCTACCGGTGCTGAGCGAGCGCAGCCAGAGCTTCGCTCGCGTTGATGATGCCCTGAAGAAACGGCATCAACGCTGGGAGCGAATCGCCGCCGCGGCGGCGGAGCAGAGCCACCGGCGCAAGGTGCCTCGCATCTATCCCGCCGGGCACCTGGAACAGATGCAGTGGGATGAGGTGCCGGCCCCCGTGTTGCTCCTGGATCCAAGTGCGGAAGCGCGGTCCATGCGGGAGATCGTTGCGGATTCGCGGCCGCAGGCCGTCACGGTGATGATCGGACCGGAGGGGGGCTGGAGCGACGCGGAGCTCGACCTCATGGCGTCGCACGGAGCGCTACTGGTGAGCCTCGGGCCGCGGGTGCTGAGAACGGAAACCGCGGGCTTGGCGGCGGTGTCGATCTTGATGCACCGGTGGGGTGACCTCGGCTAAAGGGGTCGTGAAGTGAGCGGGCGCCAGGGTCGCGTAGGCCTTGCGATCAGGACCCCAGGGAATAGCGATCGGAGGGATGTGAAGCGCTCTTCTGACGCCTGAAGTCGTCGCCATTCATCGTCACGATCCTGAACATCTCATAGAGTCGACTGCGGGCATAGGCGCCGACCCGATCGGTGATAGTCTGGTCGCCAGACCACGACTCCGCTTCATCGGGGAAATTCGTGGTGATGAGCGTCAGCTTCTGGGTGCTGTACCGATCGTTGAGGATGTGTGTGACGGTGTCGAGGACCCAGTTGCTCGGTCGGCGCGTGCCGAGCTCATCGAGCAAAAGGACCTCTGCGTCGAGCACCGGACGCAGGATCTGTAGCTCAGACGTCTGTGAGACGGGGTTGTAGGAATCCTGGATGGCGCGCAGGAGATCGCGATAGTCAGCGAAGCGTCCGACCACTCCGCGCTGCTCGATCAGCTCGCGCAGGATGCCGGCGGCAAGGTGCGTCTTGCCCACTCCAGCCGGGCCCACGAAGAGCAATCCATAGGGGACCTGAGGGAATGCCTCCACGAAGTTCTGTGCGACGACTCTTGCCTCGTCGAGCGAGCGATCCATGTGCGAGGTCACAGCGAAGTTGTCGAGACGGGCGTGATGGTAGCGTGGCGGGATCCCCGCACCCTCCAAGAGCCGAGCGATCTGCGTGGCACGATAGCAGGGGCACCGGACTACGGTCGTGGCGCCGTCATCGGCCGTGCTGTGGACCCATCCCGTATCGCCGCACTCGGGGCAGACGGCGGCGTCCGGGTCGCCATGCGCGCGTGGCTCTGTCGAGGAGGTCAAGGTCACTCCGGTCGAGAGGTCTTGTGCACCACCAGCGAGCCTCGTTCCACACGTACGATGGCCTGCTCGAACCGCTGGCGCAGATCCCGGTCGTCCTTGAGAACCTCATCGCGTACAAAGGCCATGAGGGACGCGACCTCGGATTGCAGGCTTTCCATCCTGCGCCGCATGTTGAGGATCACCTCGACACCGGCGAGGTTGACGCCGAGCTCGCGGGTCAACGTCAGGATGAGCTCGAGCTGCTGCAGATCATCTTCCGAATACAGTCTTGTGTTGCCCTCGGAACGATTCGGACGCAACAGGCCCTCGCGCTCGTAAAGGCGCAACGTCTGCGGGTGGATCTCGTACAATTCTGCGACCGCGCTAATCATGTACGTGCCGCCTGGGCGTCTGCGGTCTTCGCTCATGACTTCACCGTATCATGTTCCGAATGAGGTCGCGGGGGAGTTCCAGTGCGTTCCCCGAACTCTCGTATCAGCGCCTTGGCATCCTCATCGACGAGCTCGGGAACCCATAGCTCGACCGTAACAACGAGATCGCCTTGCCGGCCCCCGGACATAGGCAGTCCGCGTCCACGAAGACGAAGAACCTGGCCATTCCGGGTTCCGGGGGGGATGCGCAAGGTCTGGTTCGCACCGGTCGGCACCAGCACCGGAATGCGGGCCCCGAGGACGGCCTCCGCGGCCGATACCTTCACCGTGCAATGTAGATTCGGCCCGTGGCGCTCGAACTCCGGATGAGACTGCACTTGGCATGTGATCAAGAGGTCGCCAGGGGGGCCTCCCTGAGGCCCATGGTGGCCGAGTCCCGGAAGGCGCATCACCTGGCCGTCTGCGACGCCCGCCGGGGTTTGCACGGGTACCGCTTGGGTGCTGCTGTTGAGGCCGGAGCCATGGCACTGTGGGCATGCGCTGCCGTATTGCAGCCCTTCGCCAGCGCAATCCGCACACTTGCAAGTGACGCTCAGCGCACCCTTGCGGAAGGTCTCCTGACCGGTACCTTGGCATCGTGAGCACGGGCTCGATCTCCTGCCAGGCAACCTGCCGAGACCATTGCAGTTCTGGCAGCGGATCAAACGCCGTACCTCGATGGCCGTGCGGCGGCCACGCTCCGCCTGTAGCAGGGGGACGGTCAATCTAGCGTGCAGGTCCTCACCACGCCGCGGATTCGCCCGTTCCGCATGATCACGTAGATCACTGAAGAGGTGGCGGAAGCTGCCACCCTCTCCCTCCGCAGCCTCGACCGAAATACCCGAGCCCGTTGAACCTTCAGGAGGCCGACCCGGTCCCGATTGGGCATCGACATCGTATTCTGCACGACTCTCAGGATCGCCAAGGACCCGATACGCGGATTCGATACGCTCGAACGCGAGCGCCGCACCGGCATCGCCCGGGTTGATGCCCGGATGATAGCGACGAGAGAGATGACGGTAGACCGCCTCGATCTCCTCGTCGCTGGCATCCGCGCTGACTCCGAGGATGGCGTACAGATCACGCGAGAGCATGTCAGCTCTTGTCGCCCTCATCGTCGACAACCTCTGCCTCGATGACCTCGTCCTCGTCGGCACCGGCTCCTGCAGGCCCGCCCTCAGTCCCTGGATCCGCCGCTCCGTCGCCTGCGCTGGTTTGCTGGTACATTGCCTCAGCCATGGCGTGTGAGGCCGTCTGCAGCCGCTCCTGCGCTTCCTGCAAGCTTTCCAGGGAGGCATCCTCGTCCTCGAGGACCCCTCGTGCTCCCTTCAGGGCATCCTCGGTATGGCTCACAGACGACGCGTCGATGCCGTCTCGGTTCTCATTGAGGACCTTCTCGGTCTGGTAGACCATGCTGTCGAGCTGGTTGCGCGTATCGATTCTCTGGCGCCGCTGCTTGTCCTCATCAGCATGGGTGGATGCCTCGCCGACCATATTGTCGATCTCATCGCTCGACAGGCCGCTCGAGGATGTGACGGTGATCTTCTGTTCCTTACCCGTGCCCAGGTCTTTTGCTGACACGTTCAGAATTCCGTTGGCATCGATGTCGAACGTGACCTCGATCTGCGGAATGCCGCGCGGCGCCGCCGGGATTCCGACGAGGTGGAACTTGCCGAGCGTGCGATTGTCCCTGGCCATTTCCCGCTCGCCCTGCAGCACATGGATCTCGACGCTGGTCTGGTTGTCGGCGGCGGTGCTGAACACCTCGCTCTTGCGTGTCGGGATCGTGGTGTTGCGGGTGATCAGTATGGTCGTAACGGCACCTAGAGTCTCGATGCCGAGAGACAGGGGCGTGACGTCGAGCAACAGCACGTCTTCCACTTCACCGGCCAGGACCCCAGCCTGAATCGCGGCGCCAATCGCCACCACCTCGTCCGGGTTGACGCCCTTGTGGGGCTCCCTGCCGAACAGCTCGGTGACCATTTCCTGCACCTTGGGGGTGCGGGTGGATCCACCGACAAGGACCACCTGATCGATGTCGGAGGGCTTCATGTTGGCGTCTTTGAGCGCCTGCGTGCAGGGACCGACGGTGCGTTCGAGTAGGTCCTCCACGAGCTGCTCGAACTTGGATCGGGTGAGCTTGAGCGTCAGGTGCTTGGGGCCCGACTGGTCGGCGGTGATGAACGGCAGGTTGATCTCAGTCTCGGTGACGCTGGAGAGCTCGATCTTCGCTTTCTCGGCAGCTTCCTTGAGACGCTGCAGGGCCATGCGGTCTTGCGACAAGTCGACGCCCTGGTCCTTGCGGAACTCATCGACGATCCACTCGATCACGCGCTGGTCGAGATTGTCACCGCCGAGGTGCGTGTCACCGTTGGTCGCCTTCACCTCGACAACACCTTCACCCACCTCGAGGATGGAGATGTCGAAGGTTCCGCCGCCGAAGTCGTAGACGGCGATATTCTCGTCGGCCTGCCTATCCAGGCCATAGGCCAGCGCTGCCGCCGTCGGTTCGTTGATGATGCGCTCGACCTGCAGTCCCGCGATGCGACCTGCGTCCTTGGTGGCCTGTCTCTGGCTGTCGTTGAAGTACGCGGGCACCGTGATGACCGCGCGCTCGACCGTCGTGCCGAGATAGTCCTCGGCTGCCTGCTTGAGCTTCTGCAGGATCATGGCCGCGATCTCGGGGGGAGAGTACTTCGTGCCCCGCGCGAGAATGCGCACGTCATCGCCTTCCTCGATGACATCGTATGGCACCATCTTCTGCTCCTCGGAGACCTCGCTGCGACGACGTCCCATGAAGCGCGTGATCGAAAAGACGGTGTTTTCGGGATTGGTAATAGCCTGTCGCTTGGCAACTTGACCGACGAGTCGCTCGCCCTTGTCGGTAAACGCCACAACGGACGGCGTTGTCCGGTTGCCCTCGGCGTTGGGGATCACGACGGGCTCTCCGCCCTCCATTACGGCAACCACCGAGTTGGTGGTGCCGAGGTCGATGCCGATGATCTTGGACATGGATTTTCTCCTCGGATCGCCGGGCTCCCGCCCGGCGCGAAAGGTCTTGGCTGTTCGATTTCGGTTTCTGTTGAGTGTGTGTTTTATGGTTCGTACGGCTATTAGCTGATCATGAGAATATAATATGAGTATAGTATTGTCAAGCTCGGAAGAAAATCATCCTCGCATCGATAAATATGGGTTTCGTGGCGGTTTGAGGGGGTTTAGACGGCGCCCGGCTTTGCCGAGCGGGGGCAGATATGTCCCCAGGACAGGTCGGAAGGTCGGGATCCGTCGTTCGAGATGAGCTGCAGCGCGAGTCATTGCGCCCGCGCAGCCGTGACCCGTTGAGAATCCCGGGCTAGGACGCGGCAGGACCCGTCTTCTGCACGAAGAGCATGCGGAGCTGATAGAGAACGTCCTCGATCAGCTTACTCTCCTCGGCGTTCAGGTTGCCTTCGGTCTTCTCCTTGATCATCGTCAGCAGGTCGATCTTGTAGCGCGCGAATTCGGGATCCTGCATGGTCTCACCCGTCTGCGGGTGCGGTACGGCACCGAGGAATATCAAGGCTTCCAGATACTGGCTCTCGATGAAGGGGGCAAAACCCCGCGGTAGATCGGCGTAGTTTCCACTGGCCGCTGAATCGTCCTCACCGGCCGGCGCCGGGGCGATGTCCTCAGCAGTGGGTGCCGGGTCGGTGGCCTCAGCGGCCGGCGGCGGGCTGGGCTGTTCAGCGGCCGGCGATGGGCTGGAATCTTCATCTGCAGTGGCGTGCTCAGGGCCAGCATCGATCGCAGGCGGTTCCTC
>JAUWTE010000232.1 GCA_030609765.1 Acidobacteriota bacterium | reverse complement strand
CGACGCGTGGAATCCTGCCCGGGATCAACTCCCTCAGCGCCCCGACTCCCCAAACCGCGATGAGAACGGCGACGGCGCCGCCGTGGGCGGACAGCAGAAGGCTTTCAGTGAGGAGCTGGCGGACTAATCGCCTGCGGCCGGCTCCCATCGTGGCACGCACGGCGAGCTCGGTCATTCGGTGTGTGCCGCGCGCCAGCAGCATACTGGCGACGTTGGCGCAGGCGATCAGTAAAACGACCCCTACGATGACCAGAAGGAACACGAGCATACGGGTGACGCCGCCGAGGGAGCTGCGCAGGAGGGGGTCGATCCACACCTGAATGAGCGCATTGGTCGAAGGCGCTTCCTCCGCGAGGCGAGCGGCAATACCCCTGATGTCCGCTTCCGCCGCCCTCGCCGTGACTCCGGGCTTGAGGCGGCCGAGGCTCAGCAGCCAGTGCCGGCCTTGATAGTAGTCCCCACGGAGAAGCACCAGGGGCAGGTGGATGTCGGGCCGAGCTGAGCCGCCCCAGGGGCTGACGATCTCGAATGACTCCGGCATTACGCCGATGATCTGGAAGTCGCTGCCGTTGATGTTGACCAGCTTGCCTACGATGTCCGGATCGGCGGCGTAGCGTCGTTTCCAGAAACCATCGCTCAGGAGAACCACCTGATTCCTGCCGGCCAACTCTTCATCGTCGGTGAACAACCTGCCGCGTGCCGGCTCCATGCCCAAGGCCCGCAGAACGCTCGCGGTGCAGGCGACCCCTGCGACTCGGACCGGCTCACCATCGTCGCGGAGATTGAAGTGGTAGGGCTCGTAAACGCCGAGCTCCTCGAAGCTGCCATTGTTTTCCCGGAGTGCGTCGTAGGCGTGCGTCGAGAGCGGCATGTAACCGCGCCAGCTGGTCTCGGTTTGCCAGATCGCCACGACCCGTTCGGGTTCCGGGTAGGGCAACGAGCGGAGGACCATGCCCTTCATGACGCTGAAGATGGCAACGTTGGGGCCAATGCCGACCGCCAGCGTCAGAACCACCATCATCGTGAAGGCGGGCCGGCGGAGAAGCTGGCGGATGCCGTAGCGCAGGTCGATGGCGAGGTCATCAAGGATATTGCCGCGCTTCGGCAAACCGCCGCCGCCGCCAAACGCCAGAGGCAAGCTGGTTTCGGCCTTCTCCCCGGCTGCCGCGCTCGGCGAATCAGCATCGCCGGTCCTCAGTCGCAAGCTCATCCGGCGAGCCAGTGAACGGCCGCCCAGACCCAGTGCCTGTCGCCAGTACCAAAACCGCGCATTGAGGCTAGCCCCGGCAGCGACGCGTTGCCCGTACTCTTCCCAGAAGTCCCCCAGAATCGAGTCGCGAACGATGCCCCTGGGCAACAGAAGACGCAGCAGAACCGAGGCCAGCACGGGCGGACGGTGCGTGGCGCTACTCATGGTCCCGCCACCGTTTCCACAGTTGTTTCTGTGATTTCGAATCGGCGCTTCGGTAGCCCGCCCCGCTCCTCGGTGGCGTCCTCGATGCGCCAGCGCACCAGACCTCTCTCCTCGAGCCGATCGAGGGCCGTATAGAGTGCGCCTCGCGAGACCGTCTTGCCGGCATCGCGCTCGAGCTCCTGCGCGATGTCGGGTGCGTAGGCGCCGCCCTCGAGCTGCTGGATCGTTACCAGGACTCTGCGGTCAAACTCGCCGGGGATCTCTCTGGCTGTCATCGTGCGTCTCCCGAGATGGGCTGGATTCTCGACGCTCCCCGCCCAAACAGTCTGCCTTGGCTGGGCCTCGCATTCTGGAATCCCATCATTGATGCTACTCCGTTCGCAGCGCCGTGATCGGATCGATCCGGGTTGCCTTGAGGGCTGGCCGCAAGGATGCAAGTAGGGCCACCGTCACCACAAAGCCGACAGCGGCCGCAATGTGAAACGGGTCGAACGGGCTGATGCCGTAGACGAGACCACGAGCCAAGAATGTGCCGTTGACGATCAGAACGAGCCCGATGCCGACCCCGAACAGCAGCATGCGGAGGGTCTGGCGAAGCACCAGGCCCAATAGACTCCGTCGACTCGCGCCCATGGCACCGCGCACGCCGATCTCGTGGGTTCGCTGGGCCACGTTGTACGACATGATGCCGTACGTCCCGGCCATCGAGAGCAACACCGCGATGGCGGTGAACAGGCCGGTTAACACCGTGATGAAATAGCGGCCACGCAGGGAAGAGTCGAGGACGGTCCCCATGGTGCGGATGTTCGACAATGGAATGTCGCGGTCGAGCACGGCCAGCTCCCCGCGGATTGTCTCGACGAGGCTCACGGGATCGACCCGGGATCGGGCCACGAGATACGCGCCGGCGAAGGGATTGGCATCGTAGAGCCAGTAGATTTCGGGCGTCGATCTTCGCTCCGGACCCGTCTGCCGAATCCCCTCGACGAGGCCCACGACTTCAGCGATCCAACGCCGCGGGGTCTCGATATTGTAGAGGCGCTTGCCGATGGGGTTCTCGCCCGGCCAAGCTCGCTCGGCCATGGCCCGGTTGACGACGACCTTCCATTCCTGCGTCGGGCTCTCCGGGCGCCAGTCGGGAATGGAGACCTCGCCCCCATCAGCTTCGGTCAGAATCCGTCCGGCGAGCATCGGAATCCCCATAGCCTCGAAGTAGCCGGGAGAGATGAAATTCCTCCATGCGCCCCGCTTCTGCCCACTTGGATCGAAGGTCTCTCCCTCGAGCAAGTAGAACTCATAGGTGCCGGTCTCGAGGGGGAGTTGTGCCGTTACCGCTGCTCGTTCGACATCGGGGTGGGCGTCGATCCGCTCCAAGAGCTGTTCCCAGAAGACGATTCTGGTGGCCGGGTCCTCGTACTCGCCACCCGCCAGCAGCACGTGCGCCGTCAACACCTGCTCTGTGTCAAAGATCTGAGGAGTGGTGAGCACGTTCTGCAGGCTTCTGAAAAGAAAGACGGCCCCATTGGTCATCATCAGCGCGATCGCCAGCTGGGCGATGGCCAGCCGCCGTAGGGTAGCGTTGCGCTTCTTCACGCCCGACTTTGCGCCGCCACCTTCCTTGAGCGCGTCGACAACATTCGTCCGAGCTGCGTTGCGGGCCGGTGCGAGGCCGAACACCAAAGCCGTGAATAACGAAAGAGCGAGAGCGAAGGCGAGAATGGTACCGTCGATGGCTACGCTATCCACTCTGGGAAGGTCGGGTGGCAATAGCCCTTTGAGGGCGTCCAGGCTCCACACCGCCATCAGCACCCCGGTACCCCCCGCGAGCATCGCAAGCAGCAGGTTCTCGGTGAGCAACTGCCGGACCATGCGCCATTTCGCCGATCCCAACGCCAGCCGCACCGCCACCTCGGATTGCCGCCCCGCCGCCCGCGCGAGCAGCATGCTGGCGACATTGGCGCAGGCGATCAGGAGGACAAAGCCAACGGTGCAGCCGAGAAGGAGAAGCCGGCCGGCAGCGGAGCCAAACACCTCAATCACGAATGGTTGCAGCCAAACCTGAGTGCGTGCGTTGGTCTCGGGGTAGAGCTCGGCCAGATTCGAGGCGATGCCGCGCATCTCCTCCTGGGCAGCCCGCCATTCAACTCCTGGGGCCAGCCTCCCCACCGACAGAAGCCAGCTACCACCGCGTGCCGAGTTATCTCGCGTCAGCGTGCCCGGGTAACCCTGGATGGGGTACGGCGTCCAAAGCTGAAACGAGCTGCCACGCGACCAGACGGAAAGGAAGACGAAGTCCTCCGGCATCACGCCGACCACCTCGTGCTTCTCGCCGCTGAGGCTGATCTGATTCCCGATGATCTCCGGGTCGCCCCCGTATCTGTCCTGCCACATATCGTGGCTCAGGATCACGACGCGGCCGCTGCCATCGAGCTCTTCTGCATCCGTATAGAGTCGTCCAATCTGCGGAGCGACACCGAGCGCGCGCAGCAGGCTGGCGCTGCACAGCACGCCGGACACCAGGACAGGCTCGCCGTCACCAATGTTGAAGACGTACGGGTTGTAGACTCCGAGCTCTTCGAACGAGCTGTTCTGCTCGCGGTAGTCCCAGTAGTTGGGAGAAGTCAGGCCGTAGCGACTGCGGCTGGCAACATCGGTACGCCAGACGTGTACGAGACGGTCCGACTCCGGGTAGGGGAGCGGCTCGAGAACAACCGCTTTGAAGATGCTGAAAATCGCGACATTCGGGCCGATGGCAATGGCGAGGGTAGCAACGACGAGCAACGTAAAGACTGGACGACCGAGAAGCTGCCGGGCGGCAAACCTGAGGTCCTGCCGCAGGTGGTCCAGCAGGACGCCGAATCCCTTTCTTTGATCGGTTTCCCGAGGGGACCGCCGACTCGAAAGCCGCCTGGCGGCCGAGCGGGACCCGAGGTCGATCGCCTGGCGCCAGTACCAGAGCCAACCTCGCAGGCGTGAGCTACCGATCACCAGGTTGCGGTGCTCTTCCCAGAGATCACCCAGGATCGAATCCCGAACCAGGCCCTCGGGCAGAAACAGGCGGAGGAGAGCGGAGGCCAGACGCGGCGGACGAGTCTTGCGTCCTTGCATGATCAGTCCCTCGCGAGTTCTTCTTCGAGTCCACGCCAGAGGTTCAGGAGCGCGGCGCGTGAGTCCTTCAGTGCCTCCACTCCGCTACCCGTCACCTCGAATCGTCGTTTGGGGAGCCCGCCGCGCTCCGAGGTCGCCGCCTCGATGCTCCAGCGCACCATGCCCTTTTTGTTGAGTCGGTCGAGGGCGGTGTAAAGAGCACCGCGTGAGACGCTGCGACCGGCGCTCTGCTCAAGCTCCTGTGCGACTCGGGGCGCGTAGGCGTCCTCCTTGAGCTGCAGAACGGCCAGCAGCACCATCTGCTCGAACTCTCCGGGGTAACTCTTGTTGCCCATCTGTCTATCTCCAGCCTGTCAGCGTTGTAGTCATGGTCTACGTTGCAAACCGTGTCTACATCGTAGACAACAAACTCCGACTCGTCAAGCAGATTTTTCGGCGGGGCCCTACGCAAGCCCTCATGTCTGTGGTCAATCTGGGCGAGGTGCTCTACATCACCGAGAAGCACCATGGCCTCGAGGAGGCCCAAAGGACTGCGGGGCTGGTCGAGCAGCTTCCCATCGAAGTGATCGACATAGGTCGCGCGTGTGGAGCATCTGGTTCCCGTTAAGTGGATTGCCCCGTAGCCTTCATGCTCGACGACCAGGGGGCAGAGCACTCCATTCTCTTGAGCACTCTAAGCTCTTTGCCGCGGGGGGGGGGAGAGACGAAGTAAGGCGCAATGGCCCTCCCGGAGCGATAACCTAGGAACATGCACGCCGACGCACAGACGCTGACCACAGTGATCGTTGTCCCTTGCTACAACGAAGCCGAACGTCTCGACGTCGATGTCTTCGCGAAGTTCGCCACCACTCGGCCGTGGCTCAATTTCCTGTTCGTCGATGACGGCAGCACGGACGGCACGGCGAATCTTTTCGCGACCGCGGAGCAGCGGTCTCCGGATCAGGTCCGGGTCGTGCTTTTGAAGGAAAACAGCGGCAAGGCTGAGGCGGTGCGCCGCGGCCTGCTCGCGGCGTTCGAACAGGGCCCGGACCTGGCCGGATTCTGGGACGCGGACCTGGCTACTCCTCTCGCCGAGATCGATATCTTCCGCCAGCGGTTCGAGAGCCAGCCCGAGCTCGAGGTCGCGATTGGCTCGCGCATCCAAATGCTGGG
>JAUWTE010000475.1 GCA_030609765.1 Acidobacteriota bacterium | reverse complement strand
TACGATACCGCCGCGTTCGTTGCTGCCGAGTACGTGCGCTCCGAGTTTGGCCTCGATCAAGGCTTCGAGCTCTATGACGACGACTTCGAGGGACCGTCACGACCGGCGACCGAGTATCAGGGCCAGACCCTCGATTGGCTCGAAGAGCACCGCGACAAGCGTTTCTTCCTCTGGGTGCACTACTTCACTCCGCACACGCCCTATCGACCGAGCGCCGACTTCGAGCGGCTAGCGAATCAGCTCGGTCCCCTGCGGGACCTGGTCGTGCTGGGCGACGCCCCCGAGCGCGAGCTGGACGAAGAGACCCTGCGGCGCCTGCGGGCCCTGGGGTACGCGCAGTAGTGAGGGTGAGTCAGCGACGAAAATGTCCAGTGAGCCCACGAGGAACTTCTGCACGCGGTAGTTCTGTTCGTCGGTGATGTACACGTGGCCGGAACCGTCGGCCGCAACGCCCGCCGCGTGGGAGAACTGGCCCTCCGCGGTGCCATTCGAGCCCCACATACCAACGTAGGCCCCCGCAGAGTTGAAGATGTTCACGCGATCGTTGTTCACGTCACTGATGTAGATGAGGCCACGCGCAAGATCCACGGCCACTCCCGTGATGGAATTGAACTGGCCCTCGCCGCTCCCCTGCAGGCCAACCTGGCAGCCGGAGCTGCAGACCTGAAGCCGGGAAGCACCGTCCAGCACTCCCCAGCCCCACATGTCAGTGAAGGCGTAGGTGCCCATTTGCCTCCTGATGACCCTATGGTTGCCCTCGTCCAGGATGATGAGATTTCCCGCCCCATCGTCCTCCAGATCCGTTGGGTTGGACAGCGCCCCGGATCCCGCAGTGATGATCACACCCTGAAACGCTCCATTCTGGGTGAACTGCTGCAGGCGGTTGTTGCGCGTATCAGCGACCACGACGGCGCCGGCACTCGTGACGAAGATCCCGCTAGGATCGTCGAACTGTCCGTTGCCGCCCCCCTGAATGCCCGCCCGACAACTGCCGGTACAGACTTTCAGTCCGGCGGTACCGTCTACCACCCCGTAGCCCCACATGCGCACGAAGGTGCCCGTGCTGTCGACAACTTGCACGCGCTGGTTGTTCGTGTCGGCGATGTAGGCGTTGCCGCTCGCATCGAAGGCAATGTCACGCGGCTTGCCGAACTGCATCTCGGCCGCACCAGAGCTGCCGTACTGGCTCAGATATGCGCCGTCGGCAGAGAAGAGCTGGATGCGATAGTTGTACTGATCGACCACCACTATGCGACCAGAGGGATCGATCGCGATACCGCGGGGATTGTTCAGTTGACCATTGCCGGTCCCGCTGGTTCCCGCCTCACAGTCCCGGGTGCAGACCTGCAGTTCCGTGCCGCTGCCATCTACCCCCCAACCCCACATACGCAGGAAATAGGAATCTGATCCGCGGTCAACAGGCGAAATGGACGGAGTCGACTTCGAAAGAGGGACGAAAGGCTCCGACCCAGCGATCGCTCCGGTCGAGTACAGCGTTACAGCTACTACCGCCAGGGCCCAAAGGGCCGTGCTTCTGAAAGCCGGTGCTCGCGTCCAACGAAAGTCCTGGTGCATGATCGTGCCCCCTTCTTCAATTAGGAACCGAATCTCAGATACGAGTGTACGGATTTCCGGAAGCAGATCAAAAAGTTGATCCAGAAGCCGGTCGTCGACGCCTGCGTGAGCGTAGTAGGGGATACGCTGCAAGTTCCTGCCGAGTCCTTTGACAGTCGCGGAAGGCTAAACTAATGGACCCACAAGTATCGTGCGCCACTCGAGGCGAGCGCAGGCTCCTTTTGGTGCTGGGTGAGGGAGGGATACGATTCGAGGTGGCAGATGGATCGCGCAAGATGAGAGGAAAGTGCCGAAGATGAAGCTCAAGGTCGAAGGAATGTCGTGCAACCATTGCGTCAACGCCGTGACTCGAGCCCTGGGCGCGGTCCCTGGTGTCGATCGCGTGGTCGAGGTCAACCTCGAACGAGGCGAGGCGGTGATCGAAGGTAGTGCCGACGTCGCGCAGCTAGTCGCCGCTGTCGAGGAAGAAGGCTTCAAGGCCGAGCTGCAGGGATGATCCTGGCGCTTCGCCGGGAAATCTCAGGAAACGCATAATCCGATGGCAGAAGAAGCCCGATATGGCGTAAGGGGTATGACATGCGCCGCCTGTGTGGGACGGGTGGAGCGAGCTGTGCAGAAGCTCCCCGGGGTGGTGAGCGCTTCGGTGAACCTCGCTACCGAGCAGGCAACGGTCGAGTACCTGCCGGCTGAGGTGACCCCGGCGGGCATCCAGGTGGCCATCAAGAACGCGGGGTACGAGGCCGACGAGATCACGGACGGGCGCGACCGGGAGCAGGATGCTCGTCAGACTGAACAGCAGAGCCTTCTGCGCGACCTGACACTGGCGGGCGCGCTAGCGCTGCCGCTCTTCATTCTGGCCATGGGTCCGATGGTCATCCCCGGAATGCACGGGGCCATGACCCGCCTGCTGCCCGAGACTGCCTGGCGCTGGGTGGAGCTCGTGCTTGCCACGCCGGTCCAGTTCGTCGCCGGGCGGCGTTTCTACCGGCAGGGATGGGCCGAGCTGCGTCATTTTAGCCCCGGCATGAACACGCTCGTGATGATGGGTAGCTCGGCGGCCTACTTCTATTCGGTGCTTGCCGTCCTCGTGCCTGAGATTTTCCCGGCTGGAACCGCCAACCTCTATTTCGAGGCGGCCGCGATCATCATCACTCTGATTCTCCTCGGCAAGTATCTGGAGGCCAAGGCCAAGGGGCGAACATCCGATGCCATCCGTAAGCTCATGCGCCTGCAGGCCAAAACTGCGCGCGTCGTGCGCGAAGGCGAGACCAAAGAAATCCCTATCGAGGAGGTTGTTCCCGGAGACTTCATCCAGGTCCGTCCCGGCGAGAGGATCCCGGTCGACGGGGTTGTCACCGAGGGCTCGAGCTATGTCGACGAAAGCATGATCTCGGGTGAGCCGATTCCGGTGGAGAAAGCTGTGGATTCCGAGGTCGTGGGCGGCACCGTCAATGGCACCGGCGCATTTGTTTTCCGCGCCACACGCGTTGGTGCCGACACTGTGCTGGCCCAGATCATCCGCATGGTGGAGGAAGCGCAGGCAGGGAAGCCTCCGATTCAGCGGGTCGCCGATCGGATCGCCGCTGTGTTTGTTCCCGTGGTCATCGCCATCGCGGCGATTACGTTCATTGTCTGGCTTCTGACGGGACCGAGTCCGGCCCTGAGCTACGCCTTCGTCGCCGCGGTCAGCGTGTTGGTGATTGCCTGCCCCTGCG
>JAUWTE010000541.1 GCA_030609765.1 Acidobacteriota bacterium | reverse complement strand
TTCTCACCGCAATCCTCGATGCCGACCCCAGCGCACACCGCTCCGTCCTCTTCACGGATCGGTACAAGGAAGGCGTGGACCCCGTGGCGCTCCGAACCGATCTCGATCGCTTCGCGCAGGTGGATGCCGACGGGACGTACAGAAGCCCGATCTCCAGTCCGACCAAGCGCTTCTTCGTGATGCTGGGGACGCTCGTGGGTGGCAGGGTGAGCGTGGCTCTCGCGGGCTTGAGCGCTGCCAAGTCGGCGCTGACGATCGCGACACGCTATGGTGCTGGCCGCCGGCAGTTTGGACCGGACGGCGCAGCGGAGACGGTGCTGCTGGACTACCGCACCCACCAGCGGCGCCTGATACCTCGACTGGCTACGACCTACGCCCTCGACTTCGCCCTTTCGCACCTGACCGCCCAGTACGTCGACTCAACTTCCGACGATCGCCGTGCAGTGGAGTCACTCACCGCCGGATTGAAGGCGTATGCGACCTGGCACGCGACGGATACCATCCAGACCTGCCGCGAGACCTGCGGTGGTCAGGGGTACCTGGCCGTCAATCGTTTTGCCGGGCTCAAGGCCGACAGCGATGTCTTCACGACCTTCGAGGGCGACAACACCGTGCTACTTCAGCTCCAGGCCAAGAGCCTGCTCACCGGCTACGCACGGCAGTTTGGCGAGATGAACGTCTTCGGATTGGCGAAGTACCTTGCCGGTCAGGCGGCCACCGCCGTGGCTGAGCTCAACCCGGTTGTGACGCGCCGGACCGATGAAGAGCACCTACGGGACCGGGAGTTCCAACTGGCTGCCCTCGAGTGGAGGGAGCAGCACTTGCTCACATCGGTGGCTCGTCGGATGAAGAAGCGTCTCGACGATGGCATGGATAGTTTCGACGCACTGGTCGAAGTCCAGGACCATGTCGTCGGGCTGGCCAAAGCCCACACCGAGAGGGTGGTCCTGGAGCAGTTTGCCGCCGGCATCGATGGCTGTGAGGATCCAGCGTTGAGTGCGATGCTCGAAACTCTCTGCGATCTCTATGCACTCCACCGCATCGAAGCCGACCGAGGCTGGTTTCTGGAACACGGTTACATCGAGAGCGCCAAATCGAAGGCGATCCGCAAGCTGGTCACCAAGCTCTGTTTCGAGGTCCGGCCTCAGGCAGTGCCTCTGGTGGACGCCTTCGGCATTCCCGACCCAGTGCTGGCCGCGCCCATCGCCTTCCTGCCCTAGCTCTGCCAGATCTCCAGGGGCTCGATGCGGGCGATGCGCTCGAAATCCCGGTCGGCTGTCAGCAAGGTCAGACCATGCCGGATGCAGAGCTGGGCCAGCAATGCATCGATCGTTCCGACCTGGATACCCTGGCGACGACAGGTGTTGCGTAGCTCGGCTGCTCGCACGTGATCGTGGCGGTCCGGAACCAGGAGGGGATGGGCCGCGAAGCGAGCCAGGATGGATTCTTGGGCCTTGGGGCCGTGGAACCCCTGGAGAATCTCCTGAAGCACAAGGCCGGTCGTGAAGATCGCGTCTCCGTCGGCCAGGGCTCGAGCCAGGAAAGTCACCGCGGGCTCGGTCGGCTGGCGATCCCGGCGCAGGGCGAGGGACCAGACGCTGGTGTCGACGAAGAGATTCAACCGCGTGAACGTTCCCGCTTGTAGTCGTACTCCGGATCCCACTCCAGGGCTCCGAACAGGTCGAGGAGGCGCCTTTGTTCCCGCCGGGCAATGAACTCGGTCAGGGCTCTGGTCACCGTCGCCTTCTTGGTCTTCTCGCCACTCACTTCCAGCGCCCTCTGCAGAAGATCGGGATCGATTGCCAGGTTGGTCGCCATGTGTAAAGTATTACACATAGAGCCACACACTGTAGGT
>JAUWTE010000321.1 GCA_030609765.1 Acidobacteriota bacterium | reverse complement strand
CGGGCTTCTGGCCGCCGGTGTGGCACACGAGGTCAACACGCCACGGGCCGGCATCTCCGGGTACGTCCAGATGTTGCAGCGCAAGATGCCTGAAACCGATCCGCGCCGCCCGATTCTCGAGAAGATCGAGAAACAAACCTTTCGCGCTTCCCGCATCGTCAACAACCTATTGAACTTCTCTCGTCAGCAGCCCTCGGAGATGCAGGCGATCAACGTCAATGATCTAGTGAGCGAGACACTCGCTCTGGCGGAGCTGCCGCTGTCGAAGCAGAAGGTCAGCGTGGCGACGGACCTCGCTGAAACCCTGCCGCCTGTGTGGGGTGACCCGGGCAAGCTTCAGCAGGTGTTCATGAACCGGGTGCTGAATGCCCGCGACTCCATGCCCAGCGGCGGCGATCTCCGCATTCATACAGCACGACACAATGGCGAAGTAGTCGTCGAGGTCTCCGACACGGGCGCTGGAATCGCCGCAGAGGAGATCAACAAGATCTACGACCCGTTTTATACAACCAAGGGTACGGCCAAGGGCACGGGGCTCGGCCTTTCCGTGACCTACGGAATCATCCAAGAGCACCGCGGCACGATCACGGTTCGAAGTGAGCCTGGCAATGGCACCTGCTTCCGCGTTGCTTTGCCGCTCGCCGAGGCGAGCCGGTCTATGGCAGTAAGTTGATGTCTCGAGAAGGCATCACCATTTTGATAGCTCCCTGGTAGCGAGGTTCATCTCGATGCCTCAAGGCGACACGATTCTCGTAATCGACGACGAAGCGATCATGCAGGAGATCCTCGCGGACTTTCTCCGCGAGGAAGGCTTCGTAGTCGACATTGCCGGCTCCGGCGAGGAAGGACTCGATCTCGCTCGCGCGAATCCCTACGATTGCGCCATCGTCGACCTGATGATGCCTGGGATCGACGGAATCGAGACCATGCAGGCTCTCAAAGCGCGTGACCCCAGCTTGCCGGTGATCATGATCACTGCCTTCGCGTCGGTGGAGTCGGCCGTGGAGGCGATGAAGCGGGGGGCGCATGAGTACATCACCAAACCGTTCAAGAATGACGAGGTCTTGGTGGTGTTGCGGAACGCTATTCGCCAGCGGCGACTCGAAGAGGAAGTACGGACGCTGCGCAAGACCCTGAAAGACAAGTATCGGTTCGAGAACATCATCGGTAAGAACCGCCGCATGCAGGATGTCTTCGCGCTCATCGAGCAGGCTGCGCCGTCGCGGTCAACGATTCTCATTCAAGGGGAGAGCGGAACGGGCAAAGAGCTCGTCGCGAAGGCGATTCACGCTAACAGCGCCCGTGCTGAAAAGCCCTTTGTCGTGGTGAATTCGGGCTCGATGCCGTCGGATCTGCTGGAGAGTAACCTCTTCGGCCACGTAAAGGGCGCATTCACTGGTGCAGTCTCCAGCAAGAAGGGGCTGTTCGAGGTGGCCGATGGTGGCTCGATCTTCTTCGATGAGGTCGGCAACATCGGCATCGATGTGCAGGCCAAGCTCCTGCGCGTTATCCAGGAGAAGGAGTTCATGCGGCTGGGGTCTATCGACACGATCAAAGTCGACGTCCGCCTCATCGCCGCGACCAACGCGGACCTGAAGCGGCGAGTGGCCGAGGAGGCCTTCCGGGAGGATCTTTACTACCGGCTCAAAGTCATCACCGTAACGCTACCGCCTCTGCGCGAGCGCGCCGACGATAGTCCCCTCCTGGCGCAGCATTTTCTGGACAAGTACGGCAGCGAGAACGAGCGTGACGATCTATGCATCGAGGAGGAGGCGCTGCAACTGCTGCGGGGCTATCACTGGCCGGGCAACGTGCGTGAGCTGGAGAACGCCATCGAGAGAGCCGTGGTCCTGGCTCCCCGCAACGGGCACATCATGGCCGAATTGGTCCGTGAGTACATCGAGCCGAACGGCTTCGAGACCCCATCCCTCGCGTTGTCCGTGCCGCCCGAGGGTCTCCCGATGAAGGACGTCGTCCAGGAGTTCCAGAAGCAACTCATCATCGACGCGCTGCGCAAGACCGGCTGGATTCAGAAGGACGCCGCCAAGCTTCTGGATGTGAAGCCGACGACGCTCAACGAGATGATCAAGCGCTACGGCATCCGCGGAGAAGTCAAAGAACGCGCGTCCTAGGCTGCGCCGCCCCCGCTCGCTTCGCGACCCGTTGAGATATGCGGGCTAGAACCAGTACAAATAGGTGAACTTCACGATCAGGGCCTGGTCGGCCATGATCGGGCTGGTGAACGACGGGGAGTCCCAGGTCTGGTTGTAGACGACGAAAAGGTCCGCCCCTGGCCTGTAGATCCAGTTGAAGCGCGTGTTCAGCGACATCAGCTCGGCATCGTCGCTGAACTGCCAGAAGGTGTTGATCGACACGTTCGGGCTCAGCGACACGCGGATCCGTTGCTGAAACACGTTGGTCGTGAAGGCACCCGTCGGCAGATCGATGTCGTTGTGGTTCCAGTCGGTTTTGGCGGTGAAATACGGGCTGGGACGAAAGGTAATCCCCCCCCAAATGGTCTTCTGATAGCCATCGTAGAACTCGCCCCAGCGGATCCATGCATCGCCCGAAACCACCCGGCTACTGTTCGTGCGGAAGAAGAGTGACCAGTGGTAGAAGTTGTAATCGCCGGGGGCGATCTCGATGCCGTCGCGGATCTCGAAAGGCTCGAAGAGGCGCTCGAAGTTCGGGTTGATCGAGAGCATGAGGAACTCCTCGCTTGTTGTCGTGAAACCCAGCAAGCGGAAGCTCGAGGTGGAGGTTTCCAGGGTCCCGTCGGTCAGTGTGTAGAAATTGGTTTGGGCTTCGAAGTTCAGGCTCCGAATGCCCGGGATATTCGGCCGTGGCGCCCAAGTGACCTGCGGGTTGTAGCGCTTGATCCCGTCGCGCAGCAGGAACCCGACCTCCGGATTGAAGTTCTCGCGGATATCGGTGTAGCTGACCGACCACCTCCATCTCGGTCCTTGCCAGCCGATGTTCGCCCCCATGGCCCAGTTGTCATCGTCGATGCCCGGGTCCTCGCTCATGGTCCAATATCCGCCGATGTTCATCTCCTGCCGGGGCCGGATGTCGGCGTCCACACCGACAACGCGGTTGTAGTCGTCGCTGCCCGCTTGCCGGTTGGTGAAGATGGCGCCGATGCTTGAACGCTCTCCGATGTTCCTCTTCACCCTGGCCACCGTCCAGTTGGTGGAGGGGACGAAGGTGACCTCATCCTCGTCGAGAAGCATCTCTTCGCCTGTCTGGGAGTTGAGAACTCCAATGTTCCACTTGCCGGCGATCCTGCCGGTAACTCGAGCGCCGGCGAGCAGTGGAACCTCGGAACCATCGGCAATGCCGATGCGGCGGGAGTGAAAGACTTTCAACAGCGGTGGCCGGAAGCCACCACCTCGGCTCGCCGGACCGAACTCGAAGATGCCGGCGTTTTCGAGGAAGAACTCGCGCTTCTCGGGAAAGAACAGCGCGAAGCGAGTGAGGTTGACGCGCTGCTCGTCGGCCTCGACCTGGGCGAAATCGGTGTTGACCGTGAGGTCGAAGGTAAGGCTATCGGTTACGCCCCAGCGCAGCAGATCGATGCCCCCCTTGCCGTCACCATCGTAGGTGCCAATCTCGCTGGTTACCCCCTGCGTGACCTGGCCCGAAGCATAGGGCTTGATGCGCAAGTTCAGGCCCGGATCGCTGGTTACGATGTCGGTGAGCTGGCCGGCGAGCGAAACACGAAACAGATTGGCCTCGAGCCCGATCGGCGCCCAAAACACTTCTTCGTTCTTGCGGCGGATCGAACGGCGAACATTCAGGCCCCAGGTGTCGAGCTCGGGGTTGAAGCGCAGGGTGCTGAACGGGATGGCGATTTCCGCCACCCAGCCTTCATCGTTTACCTTCGAAGAGGAGTTCCAGACTCCGTCCCAATCGAAGTTGGTGTTGCGCCCTTCATCGGTGATGAGCGCATCGACGCGCGCTCCGAGCGGGTTGGTCTCGATGAAGTAGGCATTGCGCTGGTCAGAAAACGTGTCGAGGACGATGCCGATCGCGTCGTCGGAACTGAGGCGGCTCGTGCGGCCGAATCCTGGGCCACCACCACCAGCGCCATCGCGCTGCATGTCGGTGGCGATGATCTCCGAGGGTTCGGAATCGAGCGCCCGCACGCCGATATACAGCGTGTCCTTGGTATATACGATCCTGATCTCGGTAGTCTCGCTGGCTGAATCTCCCGGAATAGGCTCGCGTTGGGTGAATCCGGTCGCCGCCGGGGCCTGCTGCCAAATCGCTTCGTCGAGGCGCCCGTCCAGGATGATCTCCTCTTCCGTCGCCAGCGCTCGCACGCTGGGGAGATCGCCACTCTCCGCGGCCTGCCTCCCCGATAGCAGGTTTGGCTGCCCCGGTTGGCCAGCCGAACGCGGCTCCGTACCCTGCTGGTCTTGCAGGCGCTTGGCAGCCACCGCCTGGGAGGGCACCACGACGAGGAGTATGAGCAGTGCAGTGACTGACCCTAGACGCAGTTTGGACACAATGACTCGAAAGCTGAGGTGCGTTGGGGTCAGGGGGAGACCAGCCCGTGCGGCTGGCTGACCATAGAGAGCAGAGCGAAGCGTATCATTTTTTAACGCCCGGGAAAGCCCCT
>JAUWTE010000319.1 GCA_030609765.1 Acidobacteriota bacterium | reverse complement strand
GTAGAGTGAAGGTCCAGAACGTACCCCCCTAGGGAGGTAGCGTCATGCGCCAGCGGTGCAGCTCAGACCGCACTCGCCCGCCCGCCCAGATTGTTGGAGTGCTGCTCGTCAGCACCGTCATGTTCACCGTCGCCGTGCAGGCTCCGCAGGCCCAAGCCCCTCAGCGGCCTCAGTTCGAGGCTACCGTGAATCGGGTACGCGTCGACGTCATCGTCACAGATGACGAAGGCAACTTCATCGAGGACCTGGTGCCGCAGGACTTCAGGCTCTTCGAGGACGGCGTCGAGCAACAGGTCCTTCAGGCTCAACTGGTGAACCTCGACGCCGGCTTTATCAGGGATCTTTCTGCTTTGGCCGATGTCTCACCTGGCTTGGCCGACCCCGAGGACAGCGGACCCGATCCAGTTGCCGGCGGCTCGGAGGAGGCGTCCCCGGATGCGGGAGACCTCGGGGCACTGGTCTATTTAGTCGACATCGGCAAGCTCGGCTATTGGGAGAGGCGCCGGTTCGCAAGAGGCTGGGCGGAGCTCCTGGAACAGACGCATTCCTACAGTTTTCCCCGCGCCGTCTACATGATCGACTATCGTGGCTATCTGCGAGAGCTTGCTCCACTCACCTACGATGTGGACCTGCTGCAAGAGCTCAGCGCGGACCTCTTGACAGCGATATACACCCAGAGCGATCAGGACTGGGTTTTCGAGCATCCCGACTGGCAGGCCAACCTGTCGGACAGGAGGGACGAGGATTTCACGGGGGTCGCCAGCAGGATTCGCTCACAGGTGCAGGCTGTGAACACTGCGGATTTTCTCTCCGCGATATGTGACTCACTGCTCGGGAGGCAGGGTCGCAAGGCGCTGATCTGGGTCAGCCCGGGTGTCAGGCTTTCATCTCCCGGCGACATGGACATGAGAGACATGATCGCATACGAAGCCTGGGAGGAGCTGCAACGCCGTGCCAACGCCGCCAACGTCAGCATCTATGGCCTCGATCCCACATTAGTGACCCAGCGCCACCGTCCATGGACCCGAGTCAATTCGGACGTCGGGCCGGTGGAGAGCATCCGGCGGGACCCCTTCGAGACTGCTCGGGCGAACAGCGACGCCCTCCGAGACTCCCTGATACTGGCTGCCAATTGGACCGGAGGCAAGGCCTACCCGTTCCGCACCCAGGTGGGACAAGTCCTGCAGGAGATCGAAACGGACACGGCTCGTTTCTACCTACTGACCTACGCGACACCTCCCCCCCTGGGAGACGGTGAGTACCACGAAGTCAGAGTGGAGGTCGACCGCCCACGAATCGAAGTGAGAGCACGTCAGGGATACACCGATCATGCGGAACAGGATCGGCGCAACCTGGTGGCTGCCTCGTCGCTGGCCTTGCCGGGTTCCGTCCTCGATCTGCCGGTTACTGCCGGTGCCTTCTACACCTGGACGGAGGCCGGCGAACCGGAGATTCAGCTCGCTGTCGATGTGCGCGGGATCACAGATGCAATCGACCCTGCACCCGCGAATCCTTCGCTGCAGCTCTACTTCGCTGTTGTGAGCGAGGACAGGAAGCTCCTGGACACCGCCAGCCATATCGTCTCGTGGCGAGCAGAAGAGGAGGGTCTGGAGACGGGCGCAACAGGCACTCCGGCGGTGTATCTACATCGCTGGCCCCTCGGCTACGGCAACTTCGATCTGCGCGTTCTGGCGATCGTCGAGGACAGCGGGCGAATGGGCGCGGCAAGGGTGAAGATCGAGGTTCCGGAACCCAGCCCCGAGTTTCGTGTCAGTCAGCCTTTGCTGCTCGTGCATCACCCAGACTGGATCGGTCCACCGGAGCCTTCGCTTGACGACCTGGTTCATGCCTCGGAAAGCGCGAGCGTCTTCTTTGAGGTCTACGGCCAGACGGAGCCGGATGTCAATGGCAGGATCGTGAGCGTACCGGCGATCGCAGAAGCTGTCGGGCCCGAGGCCCCAACGGACGAGCCCGTCGAGATGGAGCCCCTGGAGCTCGATGTCTACTTCACCCGTGAGCCTGAATCGAGCATCCTGAAGGCCTGGCTTCCGCTTCCAGCCGGCCTGGAGGCAGGCTCCTATGTGATCGAGGTCAGGGTGGTGGAACCTGGGGGCGAGGGCGAGCAGGTCTTCGAGCTACCGCTGCAGATCGTGGGCTAGGCGTTCGAGCGCCATGGGCCTGCCCTAACACTGTCACTTGACTAATAGTCACTCGACAGATAGGCTGTCTGAAACCGCCGAAGAGGGGAGACTCCCCTACTCCTCCCGCTGCCAAGGGGTTCGAACATGACCGACACCGGACCTGCCCACGACGCCGCGCTCTCCATGCTGCCGGTGAACCCGCGCGACTTTCTCATTCTCTTTTCCCTCATCGATGGCGAGCGCCACGGATATGGGGTTCTGAAGCATGTGTCGGAGGAATCCGAAGGCCGGGTTCGGCTTGATCCCGCAAACCTGTATCGCTCACTGAAACGCCTGATGAAAGACGGCCTGTTGGTCGAGACGGAGAAGCGACCTGCATCCGACCTCGACGATGAACGCCGGCGCTACTACGCCCTTACCGACTTTGGCACCGAGGTCGTCGCCGCCGAGGCGACACGACTCAGCAAGCTCGCCGACGCCGCCCGCTCGCGCAACCTGGTCACCGACTCCGAGATCATCCCCGAATCGGAGAGGTCCCGATGAAGCGCGACGCGAGAGGTGCGAAAGGTGATCTGGCGGAGCGCCTGTATCGCTTGCTCATGCTCAGCTACCCCTCCGAGTTCCGGGCCGCGTATGCCCAAGACGCGGCAGAGGTCTTCGGTGATCTGTATCGGGATGAGCGCGCCAGCGGTGGATCGATCGCAGTCCTGAAGCTGTGGGGTCGTACCTTTTTCCAGGTTCTTTCGGGTGCGGCACGTGAGCGCTGGCCTGCACTCGAGCAGAGCCAGGCAGGGCGCACAAATGGAGGAACGATTCCTTCCGTCGGTACCTCCCGTGTTGCGGGCAAACCGTCTCCACCGCGCCCCCCCAAGGGACCTCGGGCGTCCTTTGGAGAGATCCTCCGCGATCTCATTACTGACTGTCGCCACGCACTCCGCACCTCGGCGAACGCCCCTGGGTTCAGCCTCGTCGTCATTCTCACGTTGGCGCTGGGCATCGGAGCCACGTCGGCAATCTTCAGCGTCGTCAACGGCGTGCTCCTCAAACCGCTCCCGTACGACAACCCCGACGAGCTCCTCTACGTTCATGAGCGAATGGAGAGCTTTGGCACGATGTCGGTCTCCTACCCCGATTTTCTCGACTGGCGCGAGCAGAACACGGTCTTCGAGGAGATGGCCGTCTTTACCGGACTCGAGGCCAACTTGAGCGACGACGGCAATCCCGTCGAAATCTCCGGAATATTGGCCTCCGCGCCCGTCTTCGCCCTGCTCAGGGCCGAAGCCCTGCTGGGGAGGACGTTCACCGAGGAAGAGGATCAGGCCGGCGTGCCACCGGTGATCGTGCTTTCCCACGCATTCTGGCAGGAGCGGTTTGGAGCGGACCCCGACATCGTCGGCCGAGTCCTTCACATCGACGACCTCCCCTGCACCGTCGTGGGAGTCATGCCTCCGGGCTTCACCTTTCCACGCCTCTCGGAAAGCCCCGATCTGTGGGGACCGGCCGGCCTGTTCGCCGAGGACTGGAAGAAGAGCCGAGGAAACCACCCGGGTCTCACGGCCGTGGCCAGGCTGAAACCGGGCGTGACCCTGGATCGGGCCCGCGCCGACATGGCCACCATCATGGAGCGCCTCGAGGCAGAGTACCCGGACACCAATACGGGCGTCGAGGCACGGGTCCGACCCATGAGCGAGGTTCTGCTCGGCCGTTACGAAAGCACGCTGGGGTACATCTTCCTGGGTGTCGCCCTGGTGCTCCTGATCGCCTGCGGCAACGTTGCGAATCTCATGCTGGCCCGCGGAACGTCCCGGCATCAAGAGATGGCAATTCGATCGGCGCTCGGTGCCTCCCGCGGGAGGATCGCACGGCTCGTTCTCACCGAGAGCATCACCTACTGGTTGGCGGGTGGTCTCGTCGGCCTGTTGGTCGCCTACGGGGGCACGGTGTTGCTCGGTCGCTGGCTCACCAACCTGATGCCACGTATCGAAACGGTAGCGATCGACGCGCAGGTGCTGCTTTTCGCGCTCGGCGTGTCGATGGTCACCGGCATTGCCTTCGGCTTGGTGCCCGCTTTGCGCAGTGCCCCGGGGGCGCTGCAGGAATCGCTCAAGGAGGGTGGAAGGACCATATCCGGTGTCGGCAGGAACAAAGCCAGACAGCGCTTGATCGTTGCCGAGTTGGCCCTCGCTCAAACGCTTCTCATCATTGCCGGAGTGGTCATTCACAGCTTCTCCCTTTTGGTAGCGGCCGATCCGGGCTTCGAGGCCACCAACCTTCTGACAGCGCGGATCTCGCTACCCGAGGAGAGATACCCGGAGCTCTCGCAGCGAGACGAGTTTTTTCATCGGCTCTTGGAACGGGTGCGCGCGCTGCCCGGAACCGTCTCGGCAACGGTGGCTGGACCGATCCCCCTGGATCCGAAGTCGGGCTGGCAGAACGGCTACTACGTTGAGGGCGACCCCATTCCCGGGCCGGGCATGGGCCC
>JAUWTE010000533.1 GCA_030609765.1 Acidobacteriota bacterium | reverse complement strand
GGAGGAGGAGGGAGCGCAGTTCAACCCGAACGACTGGCCGCTCTACATGCCGGCACTGAACGGCCCACGCCGGATGGAGGTGGTGCGCGACGGGCTGTTGGCTCGCTATCCCGCAGCCACGGTCGAGAAGATCCTCTGGGACAATCTCTACCGTCTCTACACTGAGGTTATCGGCTGAACCCTGGCGGCACTCTGGTCGACATGATCGCCCCCGAAGCGACTCAGATGGCGGAATTGGCTCGACGAACCAGGTCGCATGCAGATCTTGATAGGAGGACCCGTCAGGTGAGGCAGCCAAGTTCTGAGGTGACGCAGCCAGCTTCTCCGGGAGATCAGCAAGCTTCCTGGAAACGTGGCGTCGGGACCCTCGGGGGAGTGTTCCTGGGGCTGGTGCTGCTCCTGGCCGCCTGGGGCAAGGTCATCGATCCTGCCGTTTTCGCCGAGCAGATTGTGATCGAGGGCCTCGATTTCATGCTCTCAGGTAACACGGTTGCCCTGCTCGCCATCGCCATCGAGGTTGCCCTGGGTACGGCGCTCGTTCTCGGCTTGCGTCGCCTGTGGGTGTTGCTGCCGGCCACCGCGCTCACCGCTTTCTTTCTCCTTCTGACGGGGCGCCACTACTGGAACTTCATGCAGGGTATCGTGGACGACAGTGTCTCCTGCGGTTGCTTCGGCAACCTGGTGATCAGGACCCCGGCGGAGGCCTTCTGGCAGGACCTCTTCTTGCTGGTTCCGGCGCTCGCGCTCGCGTTTCTGGGCAGGTCCGCCGCTGGCCGGAGTGGGATTGTCGGGTCGAGGGCTGGCCAACCGAAGAGTGGTCCTTCTGGGGTAGAGCCTGCGGAAGCGACGTTTCCCTCGAGGCGGGTCGGCATCGTGGCAACAGTTACTCTGCTCAGCCTGTTGCTCGCCTGGCAAGCGCCGAATCTACCCCTCGATGATATGGCCACGCGATTGCGCCCGGGCTCCATGGTTCAGGACCTCTGCTCCGGCCGAGACGTGGAGCGGCTTTGCCTCAATCTGGTCATTCCGGCACTCGAAGCGGGAAAGCACATGGTGGTGCTCGCGGATCTCACAAACCCGGCCTTCGGCGAAGCCGTGGAGAGCCTCAATGCTCTCGCTCTAGCCGCCAATGCGCCAACCCTGTGGGTGCTTACTGACGCCACGCCCGAGGAGCAGTACGCCTTCTTCTGGCAGTGGGGACCGGTCTTCGAGATCCGTGAGGCCCCGCACGCTCTTCTGCGACCCCTTTACCGTCGGTTGCCGCGTTCCTTTATAGTTCAGGATGGAGAAGTCACCGAGACCCTGAGCGGCCTACCCTCTAAACCTGACAGATAGCACGCTGACGCCGGAAAGCAGCTGAATAAAGCTGGCGCAGAGTAGACTGCACCTGCAGACTACAAACTGAATCCGACAAATAAAGAAGTGAGAATCTCGATGCCCCCACGAACGAAGCCCGATGAACAGCGCCCCGGCCCACTCCTGCTCCGCATTCTCGCGCTGAGCCTCGCTCTGACCATGACGTGCATGGTCCTGGCCGGACCGGCGTCAGCTCGCCCGTCTCAGCGATTGCCGACCCACTCGATCTTCTACGACTTCCGTCCCATCGAACAGTACGTGCTGGAAGTGGGCGGAGTCTCGTCTCCCGGGGCGCGGATCCTCATCGCCGAGAGGCTGCCCGCCTTTCTCATCATGGCCCCCGAGCTCGATTCAGCGGTGATTTTGATGCCACGCACCGGAATGGCCCAGAGTGTCAGCACCCAGTCGGTTGCACAGCAATCGGACGGCAGCTTCGCCCTGTTGCGCGACGTGACCCTGGCGAATGAAGGCACATTCCAGGTGGTGGGCCGCGATGTGTCGTTTTCGGTCGGGGGGCGCCCCGTCGTTCTCAAAGAGAAGCCCTACCTCCTAGGCCTGCAGGAGGTCGCCGCGTTGGAGGCCTACAGCTCAGGCTATCTTCAGCGCGAGCGTGAGTATTCGCCCTACAGCGCCGTGCTCGATGAGCTCCGGTCCTTCCCCCGTGAAGTGAGGGTGCGCGTTTACTTCGGCACCTGGTGCGCGTACTGCAGCATTTACGTCCCGCGCATGATGAAGGTCGCACGTGACCTGGCCGGTTCCGCCATCCAGCTGGAGTTCTATGGCCTGCCGAGTCCGGCCACGCAGGATCCGATCGTGACGGAGCTCCGGATCGACGGCGTTCCCACCGGCATCATCTACATCGATGGTGAGGAAGTTGCGCGCATCATCGGCAACATGTGGCAGTCACCCGAGACCGCCCTCAAGGTGCTCCTCGAGGACCACCACTAGCGGGCCGGAAAGTGTGCTGGTCGCCGTCGATTCCGGCGAGGGCCAACGCGTAGGCGCCAATCGCCACCGCCTTGGCTGTCCCCAACCGAGTCACTCCCACACCGATCCGTTTCATTGGGTCGTAAGTGATCTTCTTCTCGCTATGAGGGATCGTAATCTCGCGGGTACCGCCGGCAACGAATTC
>JAUWTE010000123.1 GCA_030609765.1 Acidobacteriota bacterium | reverse complement strand
CTCCAGTGGCCGGCTCGCGGTGGCCCAAGAGTCAGGGGAACGTCGATATGTCTGGACCCAAGCTCGCCCCTCACCTCTTCATCCGCTGATCGTCGGTCGTTTTAGACGTCTCGAGATCAGATCCGGCGGGGTTCTCGGCAGGGGGTTTTTCTCTGAGGAACACGCCGAAATCGGAGAGGAGTTCGTGCGCACCTCGTTGGCGATCATCGAGTTCTACGGACGCACGATGGGGAGTTACGACCGAGCGGATTTCTCAGTTGTAGAGGCAGTGCTACCTTCGCGCCTGCACGGGTTGACGCTCCCCGGGTTGACCATTCTATCAACCGATGATGTCGATCCTGCTTCGCCATTCCCATATCGGATTCTCGCCCACGAGGTCGCCCATAACTGGTGGAGCATCCTCGTGGAGTTCCCGAAGCGGTCTGACTACTGGCTCCGAGAGGGGCTGCCGACCTACTCCGCACTGATGTTTCTGGAGAGCGCGTACGGTGCGGAGATGATGCGGCAGGAGTTGAGTCATTCGCGGGGGATCGCCCTGGGAGCGGAGGAGCCGCAGCCGTTGAGTGTCGGTATCGATATGGAGGATGGCGCTTCCTCCTACGCGCTGAACTATCACAAGGCCGCGTTCGTGCTCCACATGCTGCGCAACCTGATCGGGCGTGAACGGTTCGTCGAGCTACTCCGTCAGTTCAATTCCACATACTCGAACTCCAGTGCGTCGACCCAGGACTTTCGGCGCATCGCGGAAGAGGTCTACGGCAGGGATCTGGGTTGGTTCTTTGCCGGGTGGGTCGAGGCCGCCGAGATTCCCCGCTACGAGTTGCGCTACGAGGTCCTGGAGAACCCTGACGCGACAACTTCGACCCATCAGATCGTTGGAACCATTCAGCAGCATGAGGCGAGCGTTGAGGGCCCCGCGCTACTACGTGTCAGACTCGTGGGGGCACCACCTCTCGAGCATGTCGTCTGGCTCGAGGCTGGCACGACTCGCTTCAGCATCATCTGCCCGGCGCCACCAGAGACGCTCGAATTCGATCCCCACCACGACCTCCTGTACAGCGACGTAACCGTCGAACGCGTGGAATCGCGACACCATCACCCGAGTCAATAGACACGCGAATCAACCCGAAAGCGTGATACGAGAAGGCCGTGGTGAAGGTGTGGTGGGTCGGGATCCTTCATCTGGCATACTGCTCAAATGAAATGGCCCGTACTCAAGCGCGCGATCTATCTCTTTGTAGGTGTCGCTGTCCTGCTCTATTTGTTGCGTAGCGCGGGCGCGGGTAGCGTGCGGCTGTATCTGCGAAACCTCGGTCCGTGGATCGTGGTACCCATCGTCTTTGTCGGCCTGCAGCACGCGCTCCGCAGCCTGTCCTGGTACGCCGCGGTCAAGGCGACAGGACACCCCGTCCCCTATCTGACCCTCCTGCGAGCACGCCTGGGCGCTGAGTGCTTGGGCTACCTGTCACTCACCGGAGCACTCGGGTCCCAGACCAGCAAGGTGTGGTTGATACGCGAGGGCGTGCCGATGCGGCGCGGCGCCGCCTCGGTGATCGTTGACGCGCTCGCATCCGCGATCGCGGGTGTTCTTTACGCCGGCGTCGCGTTGTTGGTGTGCCAGTACGCGCTCGAATTGCCCGACTGGACGGCGGCGGTCGGTGGTGGTCTGGTGGCACTGGCAGTGGTCGGCTGGACCATGGCTACCGTCTGGAGCGAACAGCGCCGCAACCACTTGGAGGACTACAACGTTCTCCTCAATCATCCGGTACCGCCTGGCTGGCGCGCTGCCGTGCGCGATTCTTTTCGTCGGGTGAGGGCGGCGCTGGTTCGGTTGCGTGGTATCCATTTGGCTCGAATGATCCTGCTCCACTCCCTGGGTCATGTCGCACTGACCATGGCCACATGGTCGATTCTCGCTCTCCTGGGAATCAGCCAGTTGTTCGTCGTCGGCCTTCTGTTCGAGGTTGGAGCGAAGCTCGGCAATGTCATGGGTGCTTTCATCCCGGCACGATTGGGAGTCTTCGAGGCGGGCGTCACGGCATCCTCGGGGATCCTGAACATGGGCACCGCCGCCGGCCTCGCGGTCGGCCTGGTACGGCGCCTCGTCGACTTGATCTGGGTAGCGATCGGGCTGCTGAGCCTTACGGTCGGCGCGGTGCGGACTCGGTCGGAGGTCGACGGGGGCGCTGAAGGCACGAACACATCCACATCCGCAGCAGGAGAGCCGATAGCCCAGGGTCCGGGCTCAGCTAGCGCCTCAGCTTGACGTTGCCCTCCCCCAGTAGGGCCTCGAGGTCTGCTACCAGGGCACGAGTGGGCTGCACCCACAGGAAGCGGTTCGGCATCAGCCGGGCGCGGAACCCTTCAGGGCCATGCCGCTGCAACCGCAGGGAAACGGGCACCTCGCCACGGTGCCGCTCCAGGACCTCGCGGAGCTGCGCGGGAGTCTCCACCGGCAGGCCCGTCAGGACCAGGGAAATATCCACTGTCCGCGTCGCCTCGGTTTCCTTCTGATCGAAGAACTTCTTCAGGGGCACGATCTCCGAGGCAATCATGCGGGCGCTGTCTTCGTTGGGCTCTGACCGACCGCTGACCAGCACCGCCTCGTCTTCCCGCAATAGGCTGAAACAAGCCCGGTAAGCATCAGGGAAAACCACAACCTCGGCAAAGCCCTCTAGGTCCTCGACCTGAAGCACTGCCATGCGGTCTCCCTTGCGAGTCTTCAGGTCGCGGATACTTATGATGATAGCCCCGAGCGTGACCTCTTTCTTCGAGCCCAGGTGTGCCAGATCGGCCGTCGTCGTGCTCGCGTACTCGGCGAGCTCCGTGGAATACCTCTGCAGGGGATGCCCCGTGATGTAGAAGCCGAGTGACTCCTTCTCGCCGGACAAGACTTGGCGCTCGGTCCAGGGCTCGCATTCCACCTCCAGGTCGCCGAGGATATCCACTGCCTGCCCACCTCCGGGCTCTGAGATACCTGCGAACAGGCTCTCCTGTCCCATTTCGCGGTCACGCCTGCGCCGCTGGCCACTCTCCAGGGACCGGTCGAGCCGCGCGACCAGAGCGGCACGCAACAATCCGGCCCCACAGCTTCCCGCGTCACCGTTGGCAATCGAGTCGAGAGCTCCCGCCTTGATCAGACTCTCGACCGTTCGTTTGTTGATCCCGCGGGACAGATCGACCTCTTCGCAGAACTGGATGAGGCTCTGGAAGGCCCCTTCCCGATCCCGCGCCTCCAGAATGGCCAAGACCGCCGTCTCCCCTACCCCCTTGATCGCGGCCAGGCCGAAGCGAATCGAGTTCCCCACGGCAGTGAACGACACATCGCTCTCATTCACGTCGGGAGGCAACACCGGGATTTCCATGTCGCGGCATTCGGATATGTAGCGCACAACCTTGTCGGTGTTGTCGCGCTCCGAGCTCAACAGGGCCGCCATGAAGTGGACCGGGTAGTTCGCCTTCAAGAATCCTGTCTGGTAGGCGAGCAATGCATAGGCGGCCGAGTGCGCCTTGTTGAAGCCATACCCGGCGAACTCGACGACCTGATCCCAAACCTTTTTCCCCAGCTTGGGAGAGACATTGTGAGCCTTACAGCCATCGATGAATTTCTGCTCCATCGAAGCCATGACTTCCGGCTTCTTCTTGCCCATCGCCTTCCGCAGGACATCTGCTTCTCCCAGAGTGAAGCCTGCGAGCTGGGAGGCGATCTGCATGACCTGTTCCTGGTAAACAATGACTCCGTAGGTCTCGCGCTGGATTTCCTCGAGCTCGGGTAACAGGTACTCGACCTTGGAGGGGTCCTGCTTCCTGCGTATGAACTCGTCGACCATGCCCGAGCCCAAGGGGCCGGGGCGGTAGAGCGCGTTCATTGCTATCAGGTCCTCGATGTGCGTGGGATGTAGCTTGCGCAGCGCGTCACGCATGCCCGATGACTCGAACTGGAAGATGCCCGAGGTCGAGCCCTGAGAGAACAGATCGAAGGTGTGCTCGTCATCCAGCGGAATGTCTGCCGCAGCAAACTTCTTTCCCTCTATTTGGGATATCGATTCGAGGCAATCGTGCACCAGAGTCAGCGTCCGCAGGCCGAGAAAATCCATCTTCAGCAGCCCGATCGCCTCGACGTCATTCATCGGATACTGAGTCGCCACCGCATGATCGTCGCCGGAGCTCGACCCCGACGCAGGTCGATACAGCGGCACGTATTCTGTGAGCGGCTCGTCGGCGATCACCACTCCGGCAGCATGTGTGGAGGCGTGCCGTACCTGCCCTTCGAGTTGCCGCGCCAAATCGACTAGGTCGGCTACCTGTTCGTCCTTCTTGATCGCCTCTTGGAGCGCCGGCACCGAACGTACGGAACTATCGATTGTGGCGTCGAGGTCACCGGGGATCATCCGGGCCACGCGGTCGACGTCACCGTAGGGCATATCCAGAGCGCGACCGACGTCGCGAATCGCGGCCTTCGCAGCCATCGTCCCGAAGGTGATGATGTGTGCCACCTTCTCATGCCCGTACTTGTTGGCGACGTACTCGATCACCTCACCACGGCGACGCATGCAGAAATCGATGTCGATGTCAGGAAGGCTGATGCGTTCTGGGTTGAGGAATCTTTCGAAGACCAAACGGTACTCGAGTGGATCCACGTCGGTGATTCCCAGCGCGTACGCCACCAGGCTGCCGGCGGCGCTACCACGACCTGGTCCCACCGGAATACCTTGCTCTTTTGCATAGCGAATGAAGTCCCAGACAATGAGGAAGTAGCCAGCAAACCCCATGGAGACGATCGTCGACAGCTCGTGTGCCAGCCGGTTCTCGTACGCCTGCAGGTCTTGTTTTGCGCTCCAATTCCCGCCTCCGCCATTGCCGCCACCCAGCCCGCGCATGCGATCGTCGAAGCCATCACGAACGACACTTTCGAAGTAGTCGTGGAGCGTACGCCCCTCGGGCACAGGAAAGTGCGGCAGGTGCGATTCATCGAAGTTCAGCGACAAGTTGCAGCGGTCGGCGATGTCCTCGGTATTGAGAATGGCTCGCGGCACCTCGGAGAAGATCTCACTCATCTCTTCCGGTGATTTGAGGTAAAACTCATCATTAGGAAACTTCAGGCGATTCGGGTCGGAGATCGCCTTGCCGGTCTGGATGCAAAGCAGGACGTCGTGCGCGTTGGCGTCTTCCTTGCGCAAGTAGTGACAGTCATTTGTCGCGACCAATGGAAGGTCAGTCTCGATGGCCAACCGCACCAAATCCGGGTTGATCCGACGCTGCTCGGGTAGCCCTTGGTCCTGAAGCTCGACGAAAACGTTGTCCTTGCCGAAGATATCCACCATCTCCGCGAGGGCGGCACGAGCGCGGTCCATATCGCCTCGCAACAGCAAGATCGGGATTTCTGCGGAGAGGCAGGAAGTAGTAGCGATCAGTCCCTCTGAGTGCGCCGCTAGCATCTCCTTGTCGACGCGAGGCTTGTAGTAGAAGCCCTCGAGGTACCCGATGCTCGACAGCTTCATGAGGTTGCGATAGCCAGCTTGGTCCTTCACCAGCAGAAGTTGATGATAGCTACGGTCGAGGCCGGCGCCGGCACCACCACGGTCGAAGCGGGATCGAGGAGCTACGTAGGCCTCCATCCCGATGATCGGCTTCAACCCCGCCTTTCGAGCCGCACGGTAAAACTGCACCGCACCGAACATGTTGCCGTGGTCGGTAATGGCGACCGCCCGCATCTTCATCTCCAAGCAGCGAGAGATCATCCCCTCGATTCTCGTGGCACCATCAAGAAGCGAGAAGTTGGAGTGGTTATGGAGATGTACGAAGTTGGAGTGGGTCGCTGAGCTCATGGTTCAAGGAATATAGCGCTCGCCCTCGTGGGGGCCAACTGCAAACACACCGAAAGGGTGGCTCGCGATCAGAAACTTCGTGCCGGGCCCATGCAAACTGCCAGGTGGTACGGTTAATCACACATCAGGAGCACTGAAATGGCACGTGAAGAATATGACCTCGTCGTGATCGGGGGCGGCTCAGCAGGCCTGGTAGCAACCGCCGGGCCCGCCCTGTTCGGGGCAAGGGTGGCCCTGGTAGAGAAGGCGCCGCGATTGGGTGGTGATTGCCTCAACTACGGTTGTGTGCCGAGCAAAGCATTCATCAAGGCGGCCAAGGTCGCTTATCACGGGCGCAGTGCCCCGAAATGGGGGCTCCCCGAGCTGCACAGCTCCTCGCGTCCCGAGGGTGCTTGGAAGGCCGACCTGGGCGAAGTCATGGGGCGAGTGCGGGCCGCCATCGACCATATCGAGGAGCACCACGACAACCCCGATCGCTTCCGCGAATTCGGTGCCGATGTGTTTGTCGGCGAGGCTCCGGAGTTCGTCGATCCCCACACCCTTCGAGTTGGTGATCGTACCCTGACGAGTCGCCACTTCATGATCGCGACAGGGTCACGACCGGCGCTTCCGCCCATTCCCGGGCTGGCGGAATCCGAGTACTGGACGAACGAGACCGTATGGGAGCAGACGGATCTGCCCGAACGCCTGATGGTGATCGGCGCCGGACCCATCGGCTGCGAGCTCGCACAGTCCTTCCACCGGCTCGGCAGCAGGGTGACGCTGGTCGAAACGCTGCATTGCGTTCTGCACCGCGACGATCACGAGCTTGCCTGCGCCCTGCGGGATATCTTCATTCGCGACGGTATCGACGTGCGCATCAACTCCCGAGCGATGACGGTGCGTGCGGAGGGCAACACGAGCATTGTGACCCTGCAGACCGAACCCGACCATCTGCACGACCCCGAGGAACACGATATCTCACCCGCCGGCGAGCACGAGGTTGCCGTGGACGCCATCATCGTCGCCACCGGTCGCCGGCCGAACGTCGAAGGTCTCAATCTCGAGGGCATCGGCATTCAGGTTGCGGCACAGGGGATCGTCGTCGATGAAAAGCTGCGCACGACGGTCCCCAACATCTATGCGGCCGGGGACGTCATCGGCGGCTATTTGTTCACGCACATTGCCGAAGCCGAGGCCAAGGTCGTGGTCGGCAACGTGCTGTTCCCCGGGTCCCGCAAGATGGACTACGGCATTGTGCCGTGGAGCACCTTCACCGACCCGGAGCTAGCGCGCGTCGGAATGACCGAGGAGGAGGCGCGTCAGAAGCACGGCAGCACTGTACGTGTCTATCGCTTTCCGTTCGCCGACCTCGATCGTGCCGTCTGTGACGGCGAGATGGACGGCTCGGTGAAGGTAGTAGCCGGCGCCAAGGGCAAGATTCTCGGAGCTCACATTCTGGGAGCATCAGCCGGCGAGCTCATCCACGAGTTCGTGATCGCCATGAAGCACGGGTTGAGCCTGGCCGACCTCGCGGACACGATGCATATCTACCCCACCCTGTCTCAAGTCGACCGCCGTGCAGCCGACGCCTATATGCGCGAGAAGTACCTCGGCGACGAGGTCGGTTTCGCCGGCAAGTTCCTCAGATGGTGGGCCTCCCGTCGGGCCTCGAAGTAGACGAGAGTGGATCCGAGAATTCGTCGGGTTACACTGACAGCGCACCAAACTGGACTCTGGATCACTCAACGGCTGGTGCCGCAATGCAATCTGCAAACCTCTACATGACGAAGGGCAAGAGTGCGACTCACACTGCGCACTTCCTGTTCCTGGCCGTGCTGGGATCTATCGTTTCGCTGCTCTTCACGACCGCCTGCGTCTCTCCTCCCCGAGCTGTCGGACCCACAACTCTGACCGGCGCGCTGCCGGCTCCGAGCATCGGGGCCACGGCGAGCGCCGATCGGGCGCCCGGTGCCATCGACGGGCCACTGCAGATCCTCGATCCTCACTTCGCCTGGCTACATGCCTCGCCAACGGCCTCCGCCTACACCTGGCGATGCACCGTCGACAATCCCTCGCAAAGTACCTTCGAGGTAACGGTGGTCACGCAGCTCCTGGATATCAACGGACGCCCGCTCGCCTCCAGCAATCAAGCATTTCGGCTCGATGGTGGCAAGAGCATGCAGGTGGCAGGCGACGGCACGGTAGATGGAGACGTTGCCCAGCG
>JAUWTE010000255.1 GCA_030609765.1 Acidobacteriota bacterium | reverse complement strand
TCCGGCACCGAGCGGTCAGCTGCCTCAGGAACCGGCTCGGCCGCCACACAGGCCACCTCCTCGACTTCTTCCGCGATGAGCCAACCCGTTCAGCCCGAGAAGACAAAGGACTACTGGCAGGGCCGCGTGCGGGCCCTCTACCGGCAGGGAGAGCAACTCGAGGCGAGGTTGAAGGAAATGCGCCGCGTCGAGCGAGCCTTCCTCTTCTCGCACCGATCGACAGCGGACACACGCCGGCAGATCGAGGACGTGGAGGCGAGTATCGAAGCCAACGAGCAGGCCAAGAGAGATCTTCAGCGCGAGGCTCGCCGCAAGGGCGTGCCCCCAGGGTGGCTGCGCGTGCGCGGTGTCACCTACTAGGCCCGGTCTCAGCCACGGGCAAAGTGGCCGCTGCCTCTCGCGCCATTTTCAGGAGGTCGATCACCTCGACTCCTGGAACCCCGAGATTGTGGCCGCTGAAGTACTCGACCACAGCGGAATTGACGGCCACAACTTTGCCGTCGAGGTTCAGCACGGGGCCGCCGCTTCCTCCGTGGGTCGTTTCGGCGTCGTAGACCACCGACACCTCGGGGACCTGCCCGATGATCCCCATCGTCGCGAGGGGTTCGATGTAGCCGCCGGCGGCCAATCCTCGTGCGACATCCCAGAAGGTGACTGGACCGGTGCTCAGAAGCCCTTCGGCGAAGCGGGGATCGGCGCGGGCCAGGAGCGCTTCCATCCCCGCCGGATAGCCCAGTAGGATCACTTCATCGCCGGGATCCAGCGCCCCCCGGCCTATCTCGAGGGGGGTGATTTCAAAAGGCAGGTGGTCGACGACCTCGGGCCGCTCCTGCGCGGGCTGCCCCGACTCGGGCTGCCCCGCCTCGGGCTCCTCCGCCTCAAGCTGCTCCGCCTCAGGCAGCGCCGCCTCGGCCGGCGGCCGTTGCTCACCCACGCTTCCCGTGACATCTTCCCGATAGGGATGAACGATCTCCCCCGCCAGAACATCCTGGACGAGGAAGTCACTATGCAGCACCGCCAGGTCTGAATGATCGCTGGTAGCGAGAACCTGCAACTCGAAAGGTTCAGGGTGGCCGGGGATGTATCCGATGAAGCGCCGCATCTCAGGGATGAATCCCTGCATCAGGACACCCTGGGCGCTCTCGTTGTAGAGCCAGGGGATGGCGATATGGCGGTTGGTCACCAGGTGGCCTTCACGACTCACTACGAAGGCCGTGCCCGTGAAGAAGACCTGCACAATGGGACCGTCACCCTCGGTAGTGATTGGCGTCTCCCCGTTCGGCAAACGCAACGGCCGGCCACCAACGCCTGGGTAGTAGCGCAGCGGCAGATCGGTGTCAGGCTCGCGGAAACCATAGGCGGCCTGCACGAACACCACGGCTCGGGCCGCCGAGGAGATGATGCGCTCGGGAGCTCCCGCTCGCGCCTCGAGGAACTCGACCCGTTCAGCGGTGTCGGTGAGGATGCCCTCCCATTCCGAGCGCGCAACCTCGAAGTCATCCCGCGTAAAGCTGTTGCGCTCGGCGCGCTCGAGGAAATCGGCGAGTCCCTCCACTTGGCGACTGGCCTCGGCCAGCCTCTGCTGCAGCCGGAAGTTCTGGTACCAGAGCGCCCCCGAGGCACCGATGAGGATCAACAGCAGGATCAGCAACCGCGGCCGGATGGGAGGGGGGCCGGTAAGGCCGAAGCGTTTCAGCGGCACGTCACTGGGCTGGGAATCCCCGTTGTCAGTCACAACTTCTTTGTATCACCCAGGCTCTACGCGGTGAAGCCCACCTTCGGAAGTAGCTTGTAGAGCCCGATCGCCGAGATCACAAACACGGTGAAGCAGGCCGCGGCCGGCACCAAGTTGCCGTAGAGCAGATAGCCGGTACCGAAGAGGGCCGAATAGACAACCAGGCAGCCGAGGAACCAACCAGCAAAGGCGGCGGTCAGGCTCTCATCAGGCTCATCCTCTCCCACCCCCGCGGCCACTCGTGTGCCTGCCCCGACAATCTTGCGCCATCCCGGCCCCAGTGGACGGATCTTGGCGAAAAACGACTCGAGCGTGGCGCGGTCGGTGGCTGGTGTGAGCATCGTGAAGGCCAGCCATCCCACCGTCGTGATGGCAACGCCGAGCACCAGTTTCAGAGAGGGATGAAGAGCGGCGAACCCGAGGGCTTCATGGAAAAACTGGAAGTAGATAGCAACCACGAACGAAATGACCATGGCGGAAATCTCGCTCCAGGCGTTGATCCGCCACCAGTACCAGCGCAGCAGGAAGATGAGCCCCGTGCCGGCACCGATCTGCAGCAGGATTTGAAAGGCCTGCAGGGCATTCTCCAGCCAGAAGGCCACCACCGACGTGAAGACAACCAGCACCACCGTGGAGATGCGCGCCATCCGCACGTAGTGACGCTCATCCCGGTCGGAGGCCACAAAGCGGCGATAGAAGTCGTCGACAATGTACGAAGAGCCCCAGTTCAGGTGGGTGCTGATTGTCGACATGTACGCCGCGGCCAGCGAGGCCACTACCAAGCCGAGAAGCCCGTGCGGCAAGAACACGAGCATGGCCGGGTAGGCCAGGTCGTGACGCAGAATGGAGGGATCGATGCCCGGGAAGCTCGCCTGCAGCGACTCCAGGGTCGGGTAAACGGCCAGCGAACATAACGCCACGAGAACCCACGGCCAGGGGCGCAGAGCAGAGTGGGCGATGTTGACCCACATGGTGGCGCTCATCGCCTCTTTCTCATTACGCGCCGCCAGCATGCGCTGGGCGATATAGCCCCCCCCGCCCGGCTCAGCGCCGGGATACCAGGTGCTCCACCACTGCACGGAGATCGGGATGATGAAGACCGCCAGCGCAGTCGACCAGTCGCTGAAGTCGGGCAGCATATTGAGCTTGCCCTGCAGTGCGGGATTGTTGACCAGACCGCTGAGACCTCCTACCGCAGGGTGCTGCAACGAGTAGAAGGCCGCCGCCAGGGAGCCGATCATGGCAATGACGAACAGCAGAAGATCCGTCACCACAACACCCCAAAGCCCGGAGGTTGCCGAGTAAAGCGCCGTGATCGAGGCACAGATCAGCACGGTCGTGTACTTGTCGAGCCCGAGCAGCACGCTCGAGATCTTGATGGCGGCCAGCGTGACGGTGGCCATGATCATGACGTTGAAGAAGAACCCCAGATAGAGGGCGCGGAAGCCACGCAGGAACGCGGCGGGCTTGCCCGAGTAGCGCAGCTCGTAGAAGCCGATGTCCGTCAGCGCTCCCGAGCGCCGCCACATCCTGGCGTAGAAAAAGACCGTAGACATGCCGGTGATCAGATAGGCCCACCAGAGCCAGTTGCTACTGACCCCCCCGGTGCGCACCAGGTCAGTGACCAAGTTGGGTGTGTCGGTGGAGAAGGTGGTGGCCACCATCGACGTGCCCAGCAACCACCACGGCAACTTTCGGCCGGAGAGAAAGAACTCTTCCCTGTCCGTCCCGGCACGCCGGGCGAAATAGAGTCCAACCGTCAAAGCGATGACGCCGTACAGCGCCATCACGAGCCAATCGATACCCGTCAGTTGCATGGGCTGCCTGGGGGGTTCTACGCGTGAACGATGCCGAACTGCGGCCAGCTCTTCCAACGGCCGCGCGTGAAGTCGGGAAACTCGACCGGTTGGCCACCGTTGGCCACAGAGATCTCGCTGAGCTCGCAGACCGCGCTGATCGAGGCCGACTCATAGACGTTGAAGTCGGTGGGCAGACCCTCGCGCAGGCACTTGATCAGGCGATAGTCCTCGATGAAGTCCATCCCGCCGTGACCGGCGCCTCGCGACATCTCCTCGAGCTCCGTGAAGAGAGGATGGTCGAATTCGTCACGGATCTTCTGCAGGTCGAAATGCTCGCCTTCGCTCGTGTCGTACCCCTCTGCGTCGATCCAGGCATGCGGCCGGCCCCGGCCCTCGACATAGACGCGCGGGGGATAGCCCTGGAACAGGCCCTTTGTGCCTTGGACCATATGGATGCGGCTGTAGGGGCGCGGCAGGTTGGTGTCGTGGCTCACGTAGATGGTGCGCCCGAGGGCGGTCATGATCATGCTGGTGTTGACGTCCCCGAGACGGTACATCTCCTGCCGCTTCATGTGATTCGGAGGGAAGTTTTCCCTCGCGTACTCCTGTAGCCCGCGTGACGGGCTGCTCATCGATACCAGGTAGTTCATCCGGTCGCCGCGATCGATATCCATGCACTGCATGATCGGCCCGAGACCATGCGTCGGGTAGAGATTCCCGTTGCGCGCGATCGAGTGAGCCCGCCGCCACAGACCCTCGCCCTCGTCGGCGAACTTGATGCCACGGAGGTCGTGCAGGTAGCCACACTCCCCGTGCAGAACCTCGCCGAGCACGCCCTGGCGCACCATGTTCAGGACCATGAGCTCGTTGCGGTCGTAGTTGCAGTTTTCCATCATCAAGCAATGCTTCTGGTACTTCTCGGCCGTCTCGACGAGCTGCCAGCACTCGTCGATGGTCACTGCAGCCGGCACCTCGGTGGCAGCGTGTTTGCCGTTTTCCATTGCCGCCACGCAAACAGGCACGTGCCAACGCCACGGCGTGGCCGTGTAGACGAGATCGAGGTCTTCTTCCTCACACATGCGGATGAAGTCGTACTCGTCGCGCGCGTAACCGGTGGGGATGGGCTGGCCGGCGTCCGCGCACCATTCCTGGATACGCTCGATCTTGTCGGGAACGAGGTCGCAGACGGCGCGGATCTCGGCGCCTTCGATGCCCAGCAGGTTGCGAACGTGTGCGGAACCCATACCGCCGACACCCACGTAGCCGACTCGCACCACCTCCATGGGGGGAGCGGCAAAAAGCTCAGCGGGAGCCGGCCCGAGGTTGCGGTCATGAGCGGGGCTGCGCAGCGCCTGCTGTGCAGCGTCGGAACGCGCCGCCACTCCAACCACGGCGGCACCGAGTCCGGCCAGGCCCAACTTCATCAGGTCCCTGCGATGCACCCCGTTGGCGCGGTTGTCTCCGCCGGATGCGCTACTGGATGCGCCGGGATCAACGGTCTTGCTCATCGCCTGCCTCCTGTTAGCTCGACCACCTCAACAGCTCGCCGTTAGGCGGGTGCCATGCCTACTGTTGCCGGCTGTGGCTGCTGCCGCCCGCTGTAGCTACCACTGCCAAGGTTGCTCTGAAGCCACTTTTTCGACCACCTTCTGCATGGACTCTTGCTGATCGGTGATGCTCTCGACGAGTCGAAACTGCGCCCTGCATCGATCGAGGTTGTGCTCCTCCCGGTGAGTCCTGAAGTAAGTATCGCCTGCCAAGTAATCC
>JAUWTE010000508.1 GCA_030609765.1 Acidobacteriota bacterium | reverse complement strand
GTTGGTCGTGAGCAGGAAAACCAGGGCTACCAGAGCGATGTAGACACTTCGCTGAAGGGGTCTCACTCCCGCGGGGGACGATGCTTGTCCATCTCCTCTTGATAGTACTGCCTGTGGAGGATCTCCCATTCCCTACCGCCTTCTGGAAAGTCCCGCTTCTGCGAGCTGATCTTGGTTCGGACCAACTCCTCGACCATCGCGTCGCGCTCCACTTCCTCGGTGATGATCCGCACGACTTCGAGCCGAACGTCGTTCGGGTCGTTCGAGATCTGCACGCGATCGTCCGCCACCATGGCTTCGACGACCAGGCGCGATAGATGGTTAACCTTGGCCCGTGATAGCCGCATGATCAGAGAATGATATCTCGCTCTCTGGCGAGCCTGGATTTGATCACCTTGAACATCTCGTGGTACTCGACATCAGCCCTGCGAATTTGATCCATGTGCTGCCGCATGAGCTCGCGAACCTCCTCGTTCAGGTCATCTTCTACCCTGAGGTCCTCGGCGATCACATTCGCTACGACCTTCTCTATCTCGTCGGGCTCTTCAACCGCGAACATGCCGCGCTTCGCCAGGCCACGCACGGTGCGGTTGGCGATAATCTCGATCTGTGCATACCTCAGTCGCATGATGAGAGCTGAACCTCGAGATTGCTGAAGGAATGCCGCAATGCCAGCATACAGCTCGATGCTAGCATGGCGCCGGATGAGCCAACAACGCAGGCTACCTGGTGATCCTCACCGGCACGGGTTTCACATCGAAGGAAGCTCCGAGACGCACGTGCAGCTCGTATTCCCCGAGCTCGGCGTCCGGCAGGTGCGTCTCGATGACCAAGGGGCCCACCGAGCCACCAAGCCACCTGGAAGATTCAATGTCCAGGCCCTGTGACGTGCCATCGCCAGACACCATTCTCACTGCCACGTCCCCAAGCGAAGGAACTGCGCCTCGGGTCCAGACGAGCAGGTAGACCGTGCTGCCTGCCGGGAAGCGCCCATCGCGTGGTGCCAGCAGCGCAAGCTGTTGAGTGCCCGCGGCATCAATTGGAACGGACATACGGCCAACTGCGGCAGTTGCCGCGCTGCTACCCTCCGACTCGACCTCGATGCTACCTTGCCACTGTCCCTCGCTTGCGGCCATCGGTTGTGTGATCCCGACACGCGCTCCGTATTGTCCCGGCGGCGCGTCGATTGTGAGAACGCTCAACAGAGTGCCGGTACCGAGCTCGGCGAGCAGTTGCTGCGGCAGGCTCACGACCCAGTGCTGCGCAACTTGGATGGTGTCACCGCTACTCTCGGGATCTAGCTCCGCCCCTACCTCCAGGCGCGCAACGTACGTGCCGCCATCCTTTTCGAACAGAAGATCTCGCAGTGCCACCTGCATGGGAAAGACCACCGTCCCACCTGCCCCGACATTCCCCCACTCCTCGGTCAACACTTCGAAGGGCATGTTCGACTCGGATACGGAGCGCACGAAAGCTCCGTCGGTGGCGCCAGGATCGAACTCGAGCTGAGGGTCGAACACGAGCGCCTCGCTCACAAAGTCGAAGACGCGACGCAACTCGAGGGGCCAGCTCCCGGCACCGAATCGATAGTCGAAGATCTCTGGATTGCCTATTCGCTCTTCAATGAAAAGGACAAGGTACTCGCCCGTGTTCGTGGTGAAGGCGCGAGATACGTTCCCACCAAGGGTGTAGTAGGTCCAGACAAGGAACTCCGCCGACATGCTGACCCCGAAGAGCTGCTGCGAGGTTGACTTCTTGATGCCGTCGGGCCGGCCGACAATCACCCAAACGCGACCACGATCGGATTTCCACCCCTTGGGGAAGCCTCTGAAGCGCTTGTTGGCATAGGCGACCCTCTCGTAAAACTCGTTGCGGACCTTGTTGTCCTCCTCACGCGGATTCTGGTTCCGGCGCGCCCAGAAGAAGTCCTTGAAGGCCTGCCGATCCTCTGTTGTCTCCAGTTCTTTCCAGACATCTCGCTCATCATTGAGTATGAGGTACTCGACCGGCCCGCTCAGCCATTTCTCATCCAAGCCCTCATAGTAGGTCAGCGCCGCGCCCGCCTCGTCGGGATACTCGTTCTCCTGCGCGGCTCGACCCAGGCCGGCCACGGAAAATGCCAAAATCCCAGCCACGACCAGGCTGACACCTGCTTGAACCGGAAATCCTGCGCACCGTCTGCTCATCGGCAAAACCTTTCTTGCTCGCTCGCGCGACCTCGGCAGGGCCGCCTGTACATTATTCTAGCTGGGCGGGTTCTCGGAACAACAGGGCGAGCCTCCGGCGGTTCCTCCTGCTTACAGTGGTCGTCGGTCGACAGCGGCAATCTGCGTGGCGCTCGCGGATGCTTTATTGACCGCCGCAGAATAGGGCCACATCCGGTCTCGCCCAGGTGTCGGGCATGCTCACGATCATGGTCTCTGCCGCGATCGAGGCCGATGCGCAGGCCGCAAACGGAACCGTATCGAGACCATCGACGCCGCTGCCGGTCAGGTTGGCGAGCCAACGCAAACCTCGGTGCAAAACAGGCAGCGAGGCGAGAACCTCATCGAGCCTTGTGCCAACGCCGGTCTCGGCAAAAAGAACTTCGCCCTGCGCGAATCCATACGCAGTGACGACCCCGCCACGAGTCGTACCATCCAGTGGCCCGAGGCTCCACCATCCGACGTTGCTGCCCTCGCCTGTTGCATCATCACCCGAGGAGGACATGATCACGAATCCACGATCGAGGTCGTCGGAAGCCAACGCGCGTGCTGCCGGTGGCCAGCTCTCGGGCAACGCGCTGGGCTCGGTCCACCAATCCAAGCCCTGTCCGGTTCCGATGGCACGGAGGGTGACGTCGAAAGCCGTGGCCGGTGCGTG
>JAUWTE010000265.1 GCA_030609765.1 Acidobacteriota bacterium | reverse complement strand
GAGCCACGTTTGCTGCCCACTCTCGACGTCCGTGCGGCCCTCGCGCTGGCGGCCAACGATGAGGCGGACGCCGCGTTCGTCTACGCCTCGGATGCTGCCGCCTCGGACGCTGTTGAGATCATCGCCGCCATCGACACCTCAGCGCACAGCCCGATCGAGTACCCTCTGTTGCTACTCGATGAGGAGAACACTGAGGCGGCCAAGCTATTCCAGTTTCTCGTATCGGAACGAGGACGGCGCCACTTTCTGAATCGTGGCTTTTCGGCCCCCCGTGGAGGGAGCTTCTGAAGTGCTCGGATTGACACCAGCCGAATGGACCGCCGTGACCCTCAGCCTCAGGGTGGCGTTATGGGCGGTGGCTCTGTCCCTGCCCTTCGGAGTGGCACTCGGATGGTTGCTGGCCCGGAAAGACTTCCGCGGCAAGATCCTGGTCGAAACTCTCGTGAATCTCACGCTGGTGCTACCGCCCGTGGTGACCGGCTACCTACTGCTCAGGTTGTTCGGTAGGCAGGGATGGATTGGCGGCTGGCTCGAAGAGGTCTTCGGCCTGCAGATAGCCTTCACCTGGTGGGCGGCGGCTATTGCGAGCGCGGCTCTCGGCTTCCCCCTGATGGTGCGAGCCATTCGTCTCGCCTTCCAAGGAGTCGACCGCCGCCTGGAAGAGGCGGCGCGCTCTCTGGGCGCCGGTAGGATCGATAGCTTTTTCAGCGTCAGCCTGCCTCTGGCAAGGCCGGGGATCATCGCGGGCGCCGTGTTGGCCTTTGCCCGCAGCCTCGGCGAATTCGGCGCCACGATTACCTTCGCGGGCAATATCCCTGGAGAGACGCGCACACTGCCGCTGGCGGTATTCACCGAAATGAACCGTGCCGGGGGCGGGGCAAGCAGCACCCGGTTGGCGATCGTCGCGGTTCTGCTGGCCGCGGGAGCCTTGGCGGTCAGCGAGTGGCTGGAGCGGCGTGGGAGGTCTTCATGAGCCGTCTGCGCGTAGCCTGCCGGCATCGGTTTCCGACGGGGTTTGATCTCGACATCGATTTCGAAACCGAACACAGGACGATCGCCTTGTTCGGTCCTTCGGGAGCGGGCAAGACCTCGATTCTCATGGCCATCGCCGGGTTTCTGTCGCCGGACGCAGGTCACATCGCCTGGCGAGGCCGCGTGCTCTTCGACTCCGCCGAAGCTCTCTCCGTTGCTCCCGACAAACGTCACCTTGGCGTTGTGTTTCAGGATCAAAGGCTTTTCCCTCACCTGAGCGTCGAGCAGAATCTGCGCTACGGACAGCGCCGCAGGCAGGGCAGTGCCGGCGCACCGGCATTCGACCGCATTATCGAGGTACTGGATCTTCGAGCCCTGCTCGAGCGCGGTCCCGGCACTCTTTCAGGCGGGGAGAGCCAGCGCCTGGCCCTGGGGCGGGCTCTCATGTCGGCTCCCGAGTTGCTCCTGCTGGACGAGCCGGTGGCCGCGGTCGACGAGCCCCGGCGCGGTGCGATCCTCAGCTACGTGGACCGCATCATCCACGAGTGGGACGTACCGACGCTCTACGTCAGCCACCATCGTGCCGAGGTCCAGCGCCTCGCCGACTGGGTGATCGCGCTCGATGGCGGCCGCGTTGTTCAGGAAGGCTCCCCCGAGGAAGTTCTCGGAGCCGCGGGACTCGCACGGACGAATGGTGAGCCGGTCAATCTGTTGCGGCTCGTTCGTCCTGTCCGGAGCCCCGACGGCGCCTGGCTCGCCAGTGTGCCCGGAACCCGGGGTGAGGTGTCCGTTCGGCTCCCTCATCGCGACGCCGACCCGTCGGATCCAACCTACGTGCAGTTCGCCGCGTCCGACGTGATGCTCGCCCGCGGCGAGGTGGCCAAGCTGTCGGCACGAAACCGATTCCCCGCACGGATCGAGGAGCTCGTTCCTCGCCATGGACACATTTTCGCGGCGTTGTCGGTCGCCGACCAGAGATTATGGGCCGAGGTTACGAATGACGCGGTGAAGGACCTCGGGATGGCGCCCGGAGTCGAGGTGACCTGCTTGGTGAAAACGGCCGCCTTGGAGGTGTTGGAGTAGACGCTCAGAGGTGTTGGAGTGAACGAATAGACAAGGAGGCACCCATGCGATCGCGGCTGACCTCGATCACGCTCGTGGCGGTTCTCGGAATTGCCCTGACCCTGACGGCCGGCTCGACGCCGTCGAGCTCGAACGCGGCGGTGGCGCCGGGGCAGGCCGACGGCTCCCGGCAAACAACTGGCTCTGGGCAGACAGGCAACTCGCCCCAGGCGGGCCTCTCGGAAGTCGTGCTTGCCGCTCGGCGATACCGCCAGGCACACGAGCGCCAGATCCTCGCGGAATTCAACGATTTCCTGTCGATTCCGAACGTCGCATCCGACACGCCCAACATTCGCCGTACCGCAGAGTGGATCCTCGCCGCCCTGGCGCGGCGCGGCTTGCAGGGCCGACTGCTGGAAACAGAGGGCCCCCCGTACGTGTACGCCGAGCGGCGAGTGGCTGGAGCGCGCCGTACCGTGCTGATCTACGCTCACTATGACGGGCAGGCCGTGGATCGGTCGCAATGGATCGGGCACGACCCGTGGGAGCCCGTCTTTCGTGACGGAAGCCTCGCGCAGGGCGCATCGATCGTCGACCTGCCTCCCGACGGCCCCCTCGACCCCGACTGGCGTATCTACGCGCGCTCTGCCTCCGACGATCGCTCACCCATCGTCATGGCCCTCACCGCTCTGGACGCTCTGGCGGCGGCAGGCATGGAGCCACGATCCAACATCAAGTTTTTCTTCGAGGGTGACGAGGAGGCGGGTTCGCCCAACATGAGTGCCGTGGCTCGGCAGCATCGCGATCTGCTGGCCGCCGACTTGGTGCTGATCGCCGACGGCCCGCAGCACCCCTCGGGCAATCCTACCCTCACGTTCGGAGTACGCGGCATCACCTCAGTTCAGATCACCATCTACGGCCCGCGCCGACCATTGCACAGCGGACACTACGGCAACTGGGCCCCCAATCCGGCCATGCGCCTGGCACAACTTCTCAGCACCATGAAGGATCCCGCGACCGGTGAGGTCCTCGTGGATGGCTGGTATGACGACCGTGTCGAGCTCACAGAGACCGAGCTTGCCGCCCTCGCGACAATTCCCGATGACCCGGCACAGTCGCCCGCCGCCCTCGGCTTCGCTGCGCCCGAAGGTCGGTGGGAACGGCGCGTCGAGGCCATCACCTACCCATCGCTGAACGTGCGCGGCATGCGCAGCGGCTGGGTCGCAGACGAAGCGCGAACGATCGTTCCCGACCTGGCGATCGCCGAGCTCGACCTGCGCCTGGTGGTGGACATTCGACCCGAGGACCAGGTGCAGCGCGTCATCGAACACGTCCGCCAGCAGGGCTACCACGTCATCGACGAGGATCCCGACGACGAGACCCGGGCCCGGTACCCGTTGCTGGCCAAGGTGGTGGCAGCGGAGGACGGCTATGCCGCTTCCCGCACTTCGATGGATCTGCCGATCAGCCGAGCGGTACGCGAGCTCCTGCGCGAGTCGTTCGGAGTCGAGCCGGTCGCCTTCCCGACCTCAGGCGGAAGTGTGCCCCTGTTCGCCTTCACCGAGATTCTCGAGGCACCAACCGTGGGCATCCCCTCGGTGAACCACGACAACAACCAGCACTCGCCGAACGAGAATCTGCGCATCGGCAACTTGTGGGACGGTATCGAGATCCTCGCGGTACTGATGGCGATGTAGGGTGCAGCTACTGCAGGTACCCCAGGGCTTTCAGGCGGCGGACTTCTTCGGGTGAGAGACGAATTTCGCCCCCCTGGGCGATGCTCATCGAGAGGCGGTCTAGCTCCACCTGCCAGGCAGCAGCGAGCTCTTCGAAACGCCTGGCCATCTCGGGTCTGGCCTCGATCAAGTTCTCCCTTTCGAGCGGGTCGTTTTCCAGGTCGTAGAGCCGCCCGTCCGTGTAGTACTTGAAGCCCCCCTCGAGAAAGACCTTGTAATCACGCTTCTCGGCCAGCACGACTCGCGGACGCCGCTCGGTTCCCTCCCAGACCGGCCGCAGGTCGGCTCCCTGGTAGTGCGCGGGCGTCTCTATGTTGGCCAGCCGCAGCAGGGTCGGGGCGACATCGACGTTGCGGGTCGGCAGCTCCACACGGAGACCACTGGGAATCCCGCCGCCGAAGAGGATCAGCGGCGTGTGAATGAGCTCCTGGTGCAGGGAATAGGTGTGCTTGGCGACGATGCCGTGCTCGCCGAACTCTTCACCATGATCGGCGATCACGGCAAAGACCGTGTTCTCGAGAAGCCCGTTCTGTTCGAACCAGTCGAAGAGCGCTCCGAGATCCTGATCCAGCTCCGCGATCTCGGCGTCGTACATGGCGATGATGTGGTTCAGGTCCGCCGCGGTGATCTCTATCTCACCGTCGTTGATTTGGTCGATCAGAGTGCCGCGCAGGTTGTTGCTCAGCGGCCCTTCGTAGTCGGGATCGAACTTCTCCGCCAACTCCTCGCTCGGGGAGTACGGCAAATGCACCGCGTACGTATGGAGAAAAAGAAAGAACGGTTGCTCCGTCTGCGCGGACACCCACTCACGGACCGAGTCCATCGTGGACTCCGCCCGCCTGCGGAAGGAAGCGCCATGGCTGAGACCCGTGTAGACGTCAAAGCCGCGCTCGTAGGTCGCGCTCGGTAGCTGCACGAATGCCGCAGTCGCGAAACCGGCCTCCTTGAACGTCTCGGCAAGCATCGGGACATTGGGATCCAGCACGCCCCCATGCGCCCAGACACTCGCTACCGAGGCGTACAGGGAGGCAAGGATGGATGTGTGAGAAGGTGCCGTGTTGGGTGCCTGAGCGTAGTTGTTCAGAAAAACGATCCCGGCCTCGGCGAACCGATCCAGGTTGGGAGTGGTTTCCTTCGGATAACCATAGGCACCGACGTGATCCGCGCGCAGGGTGTCGAGGGAGATCAACACCACGTTCGGCGGCGGAGGCTCTGGTGCACACGAGGTGCTCGCTGCCGCAACCAGGATCGCGACCACCAGAGTGGCCACGACGCGAGTCGGCATGCGTGTGGGAGGTTCCCGTCTCATGGGTTCAGCTTCTCGGGATTCCTGGAGGGAGGGACGACAAGCTCGAGCTTGGTTGTCCAGCCGATTTTACCACGGGCTCTAGCCTGGGTTTCTCAAGTGGAGAAACCCAG
>JAUWTE010000261.1 GCA_030609765.1 Acidobacteriota bacterium | reverse complement strand
GCGACACGACGAAGGCTGCCAGGTAGTTGGCCAGCAGCGACCAAACACTGGCGTGTATCCCCATCGGGTTGGGTGTGACGACAAGCGTCAGGTACAGGACGAAGAGGCCAGCGCCAATGCCGCTGAGAATCCCCGCCTTGGTCATCAGACGCTTACTGGGGAAGCAGACCCCCATGATGCCGGGCATGAGCTGCAGGGCGCCCGCTCCCGAAAGTGTGACCAGAGTCACGAGAAGCTCGAAGGTCCTCATGGAGAGCACGAAGCCGACGCCCAGCAACCCGAGAACGATAACGCGGCCGACCCGGATGTAGTGGGCATGGCTGGCGTTGGGCACCAGGAAGCGCTGGTAGATGTCACGCGTCAGAACGGTCATGTTCGAATGCAGAATCGAATCGAGAGTCGACATCGCCGCGGCCGTCGCTCCCGCCAGGATGAGGCCCGTTAGCCAGGGAGGCGCGTGCAGGAAGAGCAACTCGGGGAAGACTCGATCCGGGGTGGCCAAGTCGGGCAAGGCCAGAGCTCCTCCCAGACCCACGAGCGCCGCCGGGATATACAGGGTCATGAGGTAGATGGGTGTGGTGGCGCCGAGCCATTTGATCGTTCGTCCCGAGGCAGCGGTGTAGTAGCGGATCATCATGTGGGGCTGGAACACGATACCGAACGAAAGCGCCACCATCATGCCGAACCAGATGCCTGGCGTGAAGAAGCCGTGTGGACCGGGCAACGACAGCAGGTCAGGGCGCTGTTCGGCCACTGCTCGCCAGAGCTGCAGAGGGCCCCCGAACAGCTTGTAGGAGATCACCAGAGCGCCGATCCACACCGCCAGATACATCCACACGCCCTGGACGACATCGGTCCAGTAGACCGCACGCAGGCCGCCGACGATCAGATATGTGGCGGCGACGACCAGAAGAACAATCGTGCCGACCTCGAGAGAAATACGGCCGCCAGAGGCAACCGAGAGGATGTACCCAAGGCCCTTCGCCTGCACCTGAATGTAGAGAATGGTGAAGACTACCGAGACCACGGCAACCACGACGCGCACCGCGTCGCTCTCGTAGAAATCCGCCAGCAGATCGGCCGGTGTGATGTAGCCGAAGCGTTTGCCAAGGGCCCAGATCCGGCTACCGAGCACATAGGTGATCGCCCCGACCCTGATCGTCCAAGTCCCCGCGTCCCAGAAGCCAATGCCGTGCGTGTAGAAGTAACCGCCTGAGCCCAGGAAGGCGAAGGCCGAGTGGTAGGTGGCCACCACGGTGAGGTAGAGGACCACGAAGCCTGCCTTACGGCCATAGAGCAGGAAGTCCTCGAGGTCGGCAGTGAGCCTTCGGTTCGCGACGACACCGAGAACGAGGGTGACGGCCAAGTAGAGGAAGATCAGACTCGTGGCAATGACCCAGGGTTCCATTTACAGGCCCCGACTTTGGGCCCACAGGAGGACGCCGATCAGTGCCACATAGACGATGAGCAAATAGGAGTACAGAAACGGCATGCCGAAGATCCAGGGCTCGATGCGATTCGCCCACGAGGTCACGATCGGAGGCTCGGCGAGGCTCAGCAAGGCCAGAAACAGGACAACCGCTATCCAGCCCGCGCGTGTGCGCGGACGGTAGTGCGATCGGTAACTGGGATACGAGTCGCCGGTCATTGTCGAAAGGCCTCGCTGTTGGCCTCGTCCTCGTTATCAGTTTCGTTATCAGGCGGCTTGGCCGGGCGAGGGCGATGCAGCTTGAGGCTAACTGCTGCATCGTGCTCGTCGTGCGTGCGCTCGATCTCGTGATTGCCTTCCAGCAGATACTCCAGGAGCGCCTTGTCCCACGCGAGGCCGGCTCTCGCAACGAGCTCGAGCCAATCGCCGAATGCGGTCTCGTCGGGTGCCTCGGTAGTGCCGGACCAGATCGTGACCCTCGGGTTCGACATGACGCCGTTACCCGACGCCCGCGATCCCTTGATCGAGGAGTAGATCAGCACGTCGTTGGTGAAGTCCAGCTTAAAGTTGTCGTTGTCCCAAGCATAGGTATAGCGACGATATCTGTCGTAGGCACGGATATTTAGGGCACGTACCTCGGGTTCACCATTAATTTTCTCCGTAATCCGGTCACGAATCTCGAAAGCGGCTGCCTTGTGGTCGGGAAACTCCGGATCATCGAGGTAGCTGAAGCCCGGCATGAACCAGCCGCGCATGCCCCACCAGTTGCGCGACTCCGTGGCACGAGTCCGCACCCAGGCGGCGTACTCCGAAAAGATCTGCACCCACTCATGCGAGGGATAACCGTGTGGGTTCAGGAATAGATCGGGGAGCCACTCGCGCCACAGCCGGGGGCGCACTTTGCTCTCCGGGTAGATCGGGTCGTCGTCTCCCGCGCCGCGCGTCACATCGACGCCCAGTGAACCCAGATACGCCGCGTGGAGCATGTGATTGGGTGTGATGAGCGCGAGGTCGTAGGCGAGCTGGGCGCCATCGGGGTTGGTGATCGGATGAACGACCACGTTGACCTTGTCGAGAGCGCCCTCGTACGCGGGGTCAGTGAGCAGCAGCTCGGCTAGCCTCAGCAGATGGCTGGTGGAGGAAACCTCGTTGGCGTGCTGGCGTCCCGAATAGATGACCGTCGGCTTCAGTGTCGTGGCCTTTGCCTGCGACCAGTGAGATCCCTCGATTGGCGCCATCAGGTCCATGGCCCATATGTCTCGGCCCAAGTAGCTTTCCCCCGCCTTGTAGACGCTGGCCTGAGGGAAGGTGGACATCTTCGCGAGAATGTCGCGTGCCTCGGGAGGGGGCATGGGGGTTTCCCACTGCACCGGCACGGTGCTCGTGGGCTGATAATCAGCGGGGATGAACGCGCTGATCGTGGGGAACGGCGCTGGCGAGCCATTCGCGGGCAGGTCAGCGACGAGCTGCGTTTCAGGGTCGATCTCATGCGACCAGTCCGCAGCTACCCGCAAAGTGCCGAGGTCGTGGTATGCGAGGGCCTCCTCGTAGAGACCCTCCTCGCGCAGCACCGCGATGTTTTCGACGATTCCGAGTACCTGCTCGGCCGATGAGATATTGCGATCAACGTAGGAGGCACTGGTACGACGAACGAACTCATCGCGCCGATCATGCTCGAAATCGACGTGGACACGGAAGTCCAGCTGCTCGATGCCGTCGACACCGGCACGGACGCGTGCCGCCAGCGGACGTGGTTTGTCGAGTGCGAGGGGAGGGATGTCACGGCGCTCGCGCTGCGGCCATCCATCACGAGGCTTGTAGTCGACGATCACCGCGGGGCGGTTGGCATCGAAACCTGTGAAGGTGATGTGCGCCGATCCGGCCGCGCCATCGCTCTTGGGCCGCACCACCGGAATAACTCTGCCCGGGTAGCTCAGCGGGGAGCCTGTTGCAAGGCGGCCCATGACGTCGAAGAAATGCAGGACCCCGAAATAGATCTCCTCGTGCAAGGCCTCCATCGAGGCAACCTGCTCCTCGTCGATACCCAGCTTGTAGTCGGGTTCGCTGAGGGAAACTTCAACGCGTAGGGTGCCGAAGTGGGGGGCATCGGCAGCGCGCGGCTTCCCCTCGCTCGCGAGCATGACTTGCTCGTACATGCGCATCAGGGTGTCGGACTGGAAATGATCCCAGAACCTCTCCAGATCGGTGACGATGCGCTCGTCGAGGACCTCGGTTTCATCCACCCAGGCGTTGATCCAGCCGGTCGTTACTCGCGCCATCTCGTAGTCGGGAAAGCGGTCGAAGTAGGGCCGCAGTACGAGCCGTGGCTCGAAGGTCTGCCGGAGGATCTCGGCGCCATCCGCCGCCTTGGCTATGACTTCGTAGGCGGGCGCATCGGGCGGCATCTTCTCGAAGGTGATCTGCTCGAGGTCGAGATGGAGGTCTCGAGCCAGTACTTCGTCGATGGGAAAGACCTCCAAGAGCCAACGAGTAGGCGTATACATGGCCTGCTGCGGCCAGCCCTCGGGTGCGCCGATCTCAGCGAAGCGAATGCTCAAACTGTCGACGGCCTGCCCCTCCAGGGTGGGGCGAACTTCATCATAGAGCCAGCTATAACCTTGCTTGTAGGCCGAAAGCAGGCGGACGGAGCTGGCATCGGCGTCCGCCCCGGCGGCAATCAGCTCGGCCAAGGCCTGTGCCTCGATGTCGGCCCTGACCTCCGGCGGCTCACTGAGGCCCGCGTGTACGCGCGCGGCACGGCCACGCCGCACGGCGGGTATCACCTGGGCTCGGAACCGCTGCCAGAACTCGTCTACCTCAGAGGCGATCTCGATTTCCTCATCGATGAAAACGCGGGCATCCTGAACGTCGATGTTCTCCACGACCACCTCGAGAGCATCGGCCTGCAATCGGCCGTCGAGCCGTTGTTGGACGAGCTCTGCGAGAGCAGGTTCCGCCTTTTCCACGTGGACGCTCACGCGGGCACTTTCGAGATCGATGTCGGCCAGCTTCCCCACGACTTCGTCGAGCTTGTAGAGAGCCGCGGCGGCCTGCCCGACCGGAGATCTGCCCGCCAGGGCCAGCCATAGCTCCTCGCTGACCTCCTCGAGGGTCGTGCGGTCCTTGCCGCGTTCCCAGATGTGGGGGAGGCGCTCGGCCCGTTGCTGCAAGGCTCGATCCTCTCCCGCGGGATCAGCGCCAACAATGACCATGGCGCGACCTTCGCCGAACGCCTCGGCCACGATCTGCAGGAGGCCCTGGCCGGGTTCGAGATCAGGGAGGCTGAGCGTGTCCTCCTCGATGAGCTCGACGACAGCCGGATGGTCTCTTCCCACAAGCACCAGCGTCGGCTGCTCCGAGGGGTCCCCGAGATCTTGCGCGGGAATGGCGATGGGGATCGTCACGCCGGTGGACTCCAACCCGAGGCGTGCCGCCACATCGACGAGCCGGCCGGATGTCCCTGAGGCGGGGCTCAACACCGCGTCGACTCGATCGGGAATCAGGTTGCTGTCGGAATCGCCCAGCAGTCCGGCATTCCCGTACAGATTCGCCAGGTCAAGATCGCTCTTGGACCCGGATCCCGGCCTGCGGCCTGATCCGGCACCCTCTTCCTCCGCGGTTTCTTCTTCCTCAGGGCCGGAGATCTGCACCACGCGATGCTGTCCATCCATGCTGGAGAGCGTGATCTGTAAGGAACGAAGTCCCGGGTGCAGAAGTCCCGTAGGTATCTCCTCCTTCTCTCCTGCTTCGGGGGCGGTTTCTTCCTCGGCTTGCGCCGCACCCTCCTCGG
>JAUWTE010000473.1 GCA_030609765.1 Acidobacteriota bacterium | reverse complement strand
TGCCGAAGGTCTGTCTGTTTCGTTCATCAGGGAGATCGCGAGCTCCTACGGCCCAAGCACCCAGAGCGGCATTCTCGGCTGGGCGCTCTCGCCATTCCTCTGGCTCACGGCGCCCTTCTTCTCCCGCCCGACCCTGACCTTCGCCGGGCTGCTCGGGTTCCTGCGCCTGCTCGTATTTCCGCTCCTGCTGCTGGTCGTGCACAACGAGTGGGTGGTCCGCTCACAGGTGAAGTTCGAGGAAGCCGCCCTGGCGCACGACCGCCGCCGCGTTGATAAGGCAGACTCGCGCGCGCGGTTCTGGAAGACACCGCTCCGGCGGCGCAGGCAATCCCCCTTCGCTCTCACTCATCTCGGTGCGCCCGAGGTGGCGATCTTCTGGAAGAACATGCTGCTGGTAGGACGCGGCAGCCTGCGAATCAAGGTCCCCATCGGGCTGACATTGGCGGCGGTCGCGGGAGTGCTTCCCTCGCTGCTTGGCGCGACGAGGTTTTTCTTCATCATCCCTCTGATGTCCGGCATCGGGCTCATCTTGTTCACGCCGCTACTGGCTGGCCAGCATTACCGCAACGACCTGCGCGCCGATCTTCTCAGTGTGGAGATCTTGCGGCCTTTGCCGATTCCCGGGTGGAAGCTCGTCGCCGCTGAGGTCGCGGGGCCGGCGGCCACGGCCGTCCTCGGGGCCTCACTTGGCATCATCCTTCTGTGGGCCCTCGACCTGGGCGCAAGCATGGCCCGCCTCGGTATCACGCTCGGAGGGCCCGGGGAATCCGCCCTCACACCTTCCTACGTGATGGAGCAGGCAGGCTTCGGGCAACCGTTCTGGGTTCCGCTGTTCCTGCTCGGGGTTCTGCAGATCGTGGCAGCGGCGGCCGTTCTCTCGTCGACGTTGCAGAACTTGACTGTTCTTATCTTCCCAGGCTGGGTTCACCTGGGAATGGACAAGATGAAAGGTGCCGCCAGCTTCGGTCAGAACCTGGTGGTCTTTTCCACCCTAATGCTCGGCATGCTCGTGTGCACATTGCCGGGGGCCCTGATGGTCGGCCTGATCCTGCTGGCCCAGTGGTTCTGGGGCATTCCACTGGTGGCCTGGGAGCTACCGCTGCTGGGAACCCTCGCGGCGGTCCCCATCTTGGTCGTGGTCGTCTTCCTGCTGCGCGCCTGCGGCGGCCTCTGGGATCGACTCGACCCCTCCCGGGAGATCCTCAGCCAAGCGGGCTGAGCTCGCGGAGAAACCTGCCCCCTGCGGTGGCCTGCCGGCCTGCCACGCCGTGAAGCGGGCTACTGCTGAATCAGCTCGGGCGGCAGGTTTTCGTTGATCGCCGGCCGGCCCTCGCCGTGCGCCAGCGCCCACGCGAGCGCGTAGATCGTGCGGCTGATCTTCTCCATTTTCTCGAAATCGATTTTTTCGATCTCGTCCGAGGGCCGATGGTAGTCCTCGTGGGTCCCGGTGAAGAAGAAGATGATCGGGATGCCGTTTTGCGCATACGTCACATGGTCGCTGCGGAAGAAGAAACGGGTCGGGTGGTCGACCGCGTCGTACTTGTAGTTGAAGTCGAGCTGCAGGTACGAGTCGTTCACGGACTCCGCGATTTCCCCGAGCTCGTCGCTCATCACCTTCGGGCCGATCAGGTAGACCTCGTTGGGACCCGAGAGGTCCGCGTTGGCCCGATGGGTGTCGCCCTCGGGCTTGCTGCGTCCGATCATGTCGATGTTGAGCTGCGAAACGATGTTGTCGGCCGGAACCGGGAGGTTCTCGTTGAAGTAGCGCGCCCCCCAGAGGCCCTTCTCCTCGCCGGCATGCCAGACGAAGATGATCGAACGTTGCGGCGCCGGACCCTTGGCGAAGGCCTCGGCCATGGCCAGCAGCGCGACGGTGCCTGAACCGTCATCGTCGGCGCCATTGTAGATGGCATCGCCGTCGACAGGCGTCCCCACGCCGACATGGTCGTAGTGCGCGCCGATCGCCACGTAGTGGTCGGAAAGCTCGGGATCGCTGCCGCGCTGAATGGCCACGACATTCTGCGTGTGCGTGGTTTCTACATCCGTCGCGACCTCGACCGTGATCGTCTTGTCGGCATCGAACTCGAAAGGCTCGCCCATGTTTTCGCCGCCTCCGGCGGCGGCGAAAACACGACTCGCGTTCATCTGCTCACCACGGAACAGGGCTTCGAGCATCGACAGCGACGGGATGATCGTCAGGAAGGTGCCTGCATCCCCTTCCTCTTCGTCGCCGGTGAACGCCGCAACCTCCACCGAACCGCGCTCCAAGGACCGCTCCATGCTCGCCTCCCAGCGCGACAGCGTCCGGAAGTCGGGGATCTGGATGATGCCCAGCGCACCATGCTCCTGCAGATACGTCTGGGGCATGATGAAGTCGACGCCCCGCGTGCCCTGCCGGAGCTCCATGAAAGTCACGCCCGGCGGCAGTCCTCCGGCGACGACAACGAACTTGCCCTCTACGTCGAGCCCTTCATAGGGATTGATCTCCTTGGGGGGGATGACCCACCCGTGGCCGGCGTAGGCGATGCCGCCAGTGGCGCTTCCGGCCTGCGTTCCTGCAAGAAAGTCCTCGCCGTAGGCGAAGCTTCGCCCGCCGAACTGGACGCTCGTGCCGGCCGGATCGATAGCAGACCGGTTGAGCTCGATGTTCTGGATGAACGTGCCGTCGTCACCGGCTGGCTCGAGGCCCCAGCGCGACAGGTTCGTGGCTAGGAACTTGGCCACGATTTTGAGCCCGGGCGACGGTGTGTCGCGCCCCTGCATCTCATCGGAGGCAACGAAGGCCAGATAGTCCCTGAGCTGATCGACGGTGATGTAGTCGGCGTTGCCGAACCGGTCGCCTTGAGCCGCCCCGGCGGAGCCGAGACCGCCAGCAAGCACGAAGCTCGAGGAGATCGCCAGAGCGAGTACAAGCAGAATCGGAGCGAATAGAGACTTGCTGCGCATCATTCCTCCCGGGATGAACGTGCCATAATCGAGGGCTTGCTGTGGGGGGCACTATACGATGCAGACTGATACGAGTCGACGACTGGTTCTGTTCGATATCGACGGGACTCTGCTTGATACTCAGGGCGCCGGGCGGCGAGCGTTCCACGCCGCCCTGCTGGATGTATTCCGCACTACGGGCCCCATCGACTCCTACCGCTTTTGTGGCAGGACCGACCCCGAAATCGCTCGCTACCTGCTGACCGCCGCTGGCGTATCCGAAGACCAGCTCATGTCGGCCTTGCCCCGTCTGTGGAACCAGTACCTGGCGAACCTCGAGGTGGAGGTGCGAAGCAGGCCGCCACAAGTTTGTCCTGGCGTGGTCGAGCTTCTG
>JAUWTE010000389.1 GCA_030609765.1 Acidobacteriota bacterium | reverse complement strand
GCCCGTTTCCTCCACCCGTAGCGCCACGTCGCGTTCGGCCTCCTTGAACAGGCGCTCGCGAAGCTGGCGGCTGGTGACATACTTCCCATCCTCACCGTAGTAAGGGCCGTCGTTGGGCATGAACGCCATGCTGAGGGTCGGCTCATCCACGGTGATGAGCGGAAGCATCTCAGGCTGGTCCACATCGGCGATGGTGTCGCCGATGTCAACCCCCGTGACGCCGGTAACGGCGCAGATGTCGCCGCACCCAACCTCATCGACCTCCCGCCGGCCCAGATTGTCGAAGACAAAGAGCTGCTGCACGGTGGCCTTCTGTTGCGATCCGTCGCGCTTCAGCAGGGCCACCGCATCCTTGGCCCGAATCCCACCGCGGACGATGCGGCCGATGCCGATCCGGCCCACGTAGTCGCTGTGGTCCATGGCGGTCACAAGCATCTGCAGCGGGCCCGTCTTCATCTCGGGCGCGGGGATATGTTCGATGATCATGTCCAGCAGCGGCTGGAGATTCTCGTGAGCGTCGGTCAGCTGGGTCACCGCCCACCCGTCCCGTCCGGAGGCAAAAACGTACGGGAAATCGAGTTGATCCTCAGCGGCGTCCAGGTCGATGAAGAGATTCAGCAACTCATCAAGGACATCATCCGGCCGGGCGTGCTCGCGATCGACCTTGTTGATCACCACGACCGGCTTCAGATGCAGCTCAAGCGCCTTTTGCAGAACGAAGCGGGTCTGGGGCATGGGTCCTTCAAACGCATCCACCAGCAACAACACGCCGTCGGCCATTTTCAGCACGCGTTCGACCTCGCCGCCGAAGTCGGCGTGGCCGGGGGTGTCGATCAGATTGATGCGCACGTCGCCATGGGTGACGGCGAAGTTCTTCGAGGTGATCGTGATGCCGCGTTCACGCTCGAGATCGTTTGAGTCCATGAAGCGCTCGCGCACTTGCTGGCCTTGCCGGAAGACATTGCACTGGCGCAGGATTTGGTCGACCAGCGTGGTCTTGCCGTGATCGACGTGGGCGATGATGGCCACGTTACGGATGTTCATGTGACGAATATCCTGTCGGTCTCGGTCGGGGTTACGTCCCCGACCCGCTCATCTTCTTGCAAGCCTGATCGTGAACGACAGATCATAGCACACTGCGAAATCCGGAAGGGGCGTGCAGCGAATCTGTCCTGAAGCACGATGGTGCCGCCAACGGACTCTCTGGAAGCTCCAGCGGTCGACCGTCTCCCCCGCAACCTCAAAGGAACCAAGGCGATGGAGGTTTTGGCAAGAAGCACCAGCTGCAAGCGGCAAGAGTAGCAAAGTCGCTACGTAGCATATTTGATACGTAGCAATATTGACAACTTCTCGGAGGCGTGGTATGTATGTTTCATGTTCCGAACAAGCACACCCGTCACGGCAGAGTCCTTCCACAACCGTGAGGAGGAACTGGCAAGACTGGATCACGCAATAGAGCAGCTGCGCTCTGGCGCTCCAGCGTGGGTGGCCATCATTGGGCCACGCAAAATAGGCAAGACCAGCCTGGTGCTGGAATCAGTTCGTCGCGTGTCCGCGGATTCACCACGAGTAATGACACTGGATGTTCATGAGTCTGCTCCCCTTTCCCTCGAGGTGTTCCGTCTGTACGCACTCCGCGCACTCGACGCCATGCTCGGCCCCGAACTGGGGGAATCACTGGAGCAGCTCGCCCGCCAACCAGCCCAGTTCCGTCGCCGGCTACAGCAGTGTGAAGGCTTCATCTCGCTGCCGGCGACACTGCGAGCCGAGATCATCGAACTGGTCGACGGTGAGACCAGCGTGAGCAGGGTGAACCGCTGGCTGCAATTCCCGGAACTCTTGGCCATCGCACTGGACCTTCGCATCGTCGTGGCCCTCGATGAATTCCAGGAATTGGACTCTCTCTCTCGGAACCGCAGAGGCTTCGATCCGTTCACAGTGATGCGCAGTGTTTGGCAGAAGCACACGCGAGTAGCGTACTTCGTCTCCGGTTCCGCGCGATCGATGCTGCTCTCCCTTGTCACGGCTGAGCACTCTCCGTTCTTCCAGCACTTCGCGCTCCTGGAGCTGGGCGCGTTCGGGCAAGATGATGCTCTTTCTCTGCTGGTGAATCATAGCCCACCCCAGCAGCGGATACCGCATGAACTCGCGAGGCAGGCTGTGGACGCCATCGGCGGACATCCCTTCTACCTGCAGCTTCTCGGCGAGGCCCTAACCGCACGGCGGCGAATCCCCCACGCGGCTGACCTGAAGGCAGCTCTTCAAGAGCTGCTCTTCTCCCGTACAGGCCGACTCGGTCTCTATTTCGAGAATGAATACAATCATCTGGTTGGCCGCTCCGCGTCCTTGGCTGGAACACTCGCCGCTCTGGCGGACGGTCCGCTGAGACTCAGTGATGTCGCGATTAGGATCAAAGCACCATCAGGTGCGACGGTTCGCTACATCGAACGGCTGAAGGATGCCATCCGCCGACGTGAGGATGGTCTCTACGAGCTGACTGACCTCACGTTTGGGCTCTGGCTGCGCTGGCGGCGTCCCGGCGGGACGATTGTGCCGATGACGGTTGTGGGAAACGAAGCTGAGTTGGATGTCGCCTGTTGCCTAGCCACAATGGGCTTCGATCTGGTCTACCAGTCGAAGGCCTCCAGGGGCGCCTTCGATCTGCTGGCGACACGCGGGGCTACGCAACTGGGCGTTCAGGTTAAGCGCTCAAGTCCGCCTCTTCGGTTCTCGCAGCATGCATGGTCTAGAATGCAGGCGGAGGCGGAGCGACTCGGTTGGCTGTGGGTCGTTGCGGCGGTAAGCCCCGAAGGGGAGGTCACCATACTGGATCCCTCACGAGCCAAGCAGGGCAAGGAGGTTCGTGTCCACGCCTCAGCGGAAGTGGAGAACCTCCTGCTGTGGGTGGATCAGAAGCAAGGTAGCCGGTGATAGAAGCGTGACTTGAACTCCCGCTTGCGCGGACCGCCGTCACCAACGCATCGCGTGCAAGCGAAGTCACCGTGGAGATCGAAACGGGGAACGGGACGATCCCAGGATGATCGATGTGGGTGGTTGAGTTGATGGGTGAGGATCGTTAGGAAGCCTCAGCATCGGATCGGCTGCGACAGACTGATCCATTCACTGCGAAAGTCGAAGACGTTAGACGCTACAGACGGCCGCTAGCCCTTCAGCAACTCGACGAACTCGCCATCGATCGTCTTCCCGCGATCGCGCCCGTACCAGAGGTGCAGCTTCTGCAGGATGTCCGACTTCTCATTCCCCGCAGCCTTCTCCCGGCGAAACAGCTCGGCCGCCTCGCGCGGACGCGGCCCCCAGCGAAAGATCTCGTTGCCACCTGAGTCAAACGCAACCAGCTTCGGAATCCCGCGCCCACCGTCGGTGAGATAACGGTCGATGATATCGAGGTTCTGATCGCGCAGAAGGAACCGCAGCTCGATCTTCGGATTGCAGGCGGCCATCTTGGCGATGTAGGGCAGGTTCTGCGCCGAATCCCCGCACCACGCCTCGGTGAGAACCATCCACAGCTGGGACCCAAGCCCTTGCAGAAGCGCGCGGAGCTCATCCGACGGCGTGTAGGTCTTGTTGATGCGGCGTGTTCGATGGACGTTCAGGCCGGTGAACTCCACGCGTTCGGCGTCCGATTCGCTCAAGTCCTCGGTGGGTCGCTTGGACTCCTTCTCCAGGTGCACGAGGTAGGCGTCGTAGTCCATGCCTTCGTGGGGTCTGCGCGCTTCGAAGAACGACTCGGGCATCTCGGGTACCTCCATCACGGTTCGAGCAGGTTCACGAGCATTACGGCTCGAGCAGCTTTACCAGCGCCGCGCGTTCGTGGACCGGCAACTGGCACGCGTAGTTCTGGCAGACGTAGGCGGTCGCCGATCCCGCGAGCGCCGGCTGCGTCTCGAGATATGGGATGAGCGCCTGAATCGATCCGGCATCTTCGGCCGGATGGAACGCGGTCACGCTGTTCGGCAGATAGCGCTCGCCGATCGCCTGCAGGAGCTCTCCCACCGCGGGGTCACCCGCGCCACCTGCGACGATGACCTCGTTC
>JAUWTE010000450.1 GCA_030609765.1 Acidobacteriota bacterium | reverse complement strand
GCTTTTGTACGCCCTCGTACTGGACGGGCGCACGGACCGTAACATCAGGCGGGCAGACTTCGAGAACGACTCTCCGTACAATACATACCGCTTCCGCGGTTTGCCGCCGGGCCCGATTGCGAACCCTGGAGAGGCGAGCCTCGAGGCAGCCTTGCGTCCAGCGGTAGTGGAGTATCTGTACTTCGTTGCCCGCAACGACGGTTCACACGCTTTTTCACGTACGCTTCGGGAGCACAACGCGATGGTCAACAGGTACCAGCGCGGCGGAAGGAGACGCGGTCAATGAGCAGGTTGAGGGAGGTCGGCGCTGCGGACATGGTCGGGGATGCGCAGCAGGCCGCCCGCTTCGCGATCGTGGCCAGCGAGACCAATGCGGAGGTCACCGATGCACTCGTGGCCGGTGCGCTGGCGACTTTCGAGCAGAAGGGGGTCGCGCCGGATGCCGTTCGCATCGTGAGGGTGGCTGGGGCTTTCGAGCTTCCGATGACCGCATCCAGGTTGATCCAGCACCACACTGTGAATGCTGTTGTCTGCATCGGCGCGATCATCAGGGGGGAAACGCCTCACTTCGAATACCTCGCCGTGGCGGTTGCCGAGGGTATCCAATCGGTGGCGATTGCTTCCGGTGTTCCGGTTACCTTCGGCGTTCTGACGTGCGACACGCTCGAGCAGGCCCGCGCCCGCAGCGGTGGGTCGAAAGGCAACAAGGGTTCGGAGGCCGCGCTGGCGGCCATCGAGATGGCTCGCGTGTATTCCGAGCTGGTGCGGGAATAAGGTGGGGGATGGGCAAGCGTAGGAAGGCGCGGGAGTGTGCGATTCAGTGTCTCTATCAATGGGACATGACGGGATCTGACGTGGAGACCATCCTCGCCGGCTACTGGGAGGCGCACCGATCGCCGCGAGAAGTGGCAGAATTCACCGAGCATCTGGTCCACGGTACTCTCGAACATGTCGACGAAATCGATCCTCTGATCGCCGCACAGGCCGAGCACTGGCGCGTCGACCGCATCGGCAAGGTGGAGCGGAGTATCCTGCGACTTGGGGCTTACGAGTTGATGTACGAACAGAACACGCCCGATGCGGTCGTAATCGACGAGGCAATCGAGATATCAAAACGCTTTTGCGGGCCCGATGCCGGGCATTTCGTCAATGGAATTCTGGACGGTATCCGGGAAAAGGTGAGCTCGAGTGGGAACGACGCAGAGTCTGAAGGCCCCGCATGAGTTCGAGGAGCTGATGAGCTACAACCCCTCTGCAATCGAAACGAAATGGCAGGAGCGCTGGACCGACGACGACGTCTATCGCGTCGACGGCAAGCTCGAGGGCCGCAAGTACTACTGCCTGGAGATGTTGCCGTATCCTTCGGGGCGCCTGCACATGGGTCACGTGCGCAACTACTCCATCGGTGACGCGATCGCGCGTTATCGCCGCATGTGCGGGTACCGCGTCATGCACCCCATGGGCTGGGACTCGTTCGGGATGCCGGCGGAGAACGCCGCGCTGGATCATGGCATCCATCCCGCGGTGTGGACGCGCGAAAACATAGCCACCATGCGGCAGCAGCTCCAACGGCTCGGTTTCGCCTACGATTGGTCGGGCGAGATCGCCAGCCACACCCCGGAATACTACCGCTGGACCCAGTGGTTCTTTCTGCGCATGCTCGAAGAGGGTCTGGCTTATCGCAAGGAGGCCACTCTCAACTGGTGTCCCGACTGTGAGACGGTTCTGGCCAACGAGCAGGTTGTAGACGGCGGCTGCTGGCGCTGTGGCAACGAGGTGGAAGAGCGGCGCATGTCGCAGTGGTTTTTCCGCATCACGGGTTTTGCCGAAGAGTTGTTGCAGGGACTGCCGGACCTCACGGGTTGGCCCGAGCGCGTCCGCATCATGCAGGAGAATTGGATCGGCCGTAGCGAGGGCTCGCGCGTCGCGTTCAAGCTCGAGAACGGCGGCGGGGAGATTGAGGTCTTCACGACTCGGATCGACACGATCTACGGGGCGACCTTTCTGGTCTTGGCGCCGGAGTACCCTCTCGCGGGGGAATGGGCACACGCCGGCCCTGGGCCAGCCTCTGATCTCGGGGTCGAAGAATTCAGTGCCGAGGTCGAGCGCCTCACGCATATGGACCGGCGGCAGCGGCACGGTGAGGAGATCGAGAAGGCAGGCGTGTTCAGCGGACACTACGCCATCAATCCCTTCAGTGGCGAGCGAGTGCCGATTTGGATCGCCAATTTCGTGCTGATGGACTACGGCACCGGGGCCATCATGGCCGTGCCGGCGCACGACGAGCGCGACCACGAGTTCGCCCGTACCTACGGGCTCGAGATTCGCCCCGTGATCAGACCGGCTGATGACGATCCGGAGTGGCTCGAGGATCCCGGCGCTATGGATGAGGCCTTCACACCTGACGGCATCATGATGGACAACTGCGGCCCGTATGCGGGCCTGACGAGCGCAGACGGCCGCCGGCGCATGAATGGGGAAGCCGAGGCGGGGAGCTTCGGGAACGCGGCGGTCGACTACAAGCTCAAGGATTGGGGCATCTCACGGCAACGCTATTGGGGTACCCCCATTCCAATCATCTACTGCGACGAGTGTGGCGTCGTGCCGGTTCCTGAAAGCGACCTGCCGGTTACTCTGCCCGAGGATGTGGAGTTCACGGGGAAGCAGGGCTCGCCTCTTGGCCGGCTCGAGTCGTTCGTCCAGGTCGCGTGCCCGCGATGCAGCCGGCCGGCGCGTCGCGAGACCGACACGATGGATACCTTCGTGGATTCCTCCTGGTACTATCTTCGGTACCTTTCGCCACACGACAGCGACGCTGCCTTCAATCTCGATGCGGCGCGCTACTGGATGCCGGTCGACATCTACATCGGCGGCATTACCCACGCGGTTCTGCACCTGCTGTACTTTCGCTTCTTCTGTAAGGTGCTGCGCAACTTCGGCATGCTCGAGGTCGACGAGCCGACGCTCGAGTTGCTGACCCAGGGGATGGTTTTGCTGGGCGGATCGGCAATGTCGAAGTCGAGGGGCAACGTTGTCGATCCCGACGAGATGGTGGCGAGGTACGGTGCCGACGCAACGAGGATTTTCGTTCTGTTCGCGGCTCCACCAGAACGGGATTTCGAGTGGGACGAAGGGGGCATCGAGGGATGCGCCCGATTCCTCAACCGTGCCTGGACATTGGTGTCGGAGTCGCACAAGGCCCTGGAAGGTGTCGGCGGCGCAGAGGATCAGGGAACGGACGGCCTGCCCGAGGATCTCGTGCGGCTTCGACGCAAGGCCCACGACACGACCCGCCGTGTGACCGACGAGCTGCACAGGCGCCTGCATTTCAACACCGCCGTCGCGGCTTTGATGGAGCTCATGAACGAATGCTATGCGGCTACGTCCGCGCTACCCGTCGAGAGGGCGGGCGAGGATGGCTGGGTCTACCGAGACACCCTGGAACGGTTCGCCCGGATGCTGGCACCCTTCGCGCCACACATCGCCCAGGAGCTCTGGGAGATGTTGGGGCAGC
>JAUWTE010000359.1 GCA_030609765.1 Acidobacteriota bacterium | reverse complement strand
GGCACTCCTCCTGTTCGAGGTCCAGGGACGCGACCCGGTCGTGTTGGGCCTGGTCGTACTGACTTTGGCGGTCACCGGTGTTCTCGCCAGTTTGGTGCCCGCTCGTCGTGTGACCCGAGTAGATCCAGCGGCAGCACTGGGATCTGAGTAGGCTCGAGGTCATGCGCCGCAGGCTCGTGTGGTGAAAGAGAGCCGGGGCCGACCCTAGAGCGACCCCGGCTTTTGTTTAACGAAGGTCGGCAACGCAGGATGCTGAGCCTCTCCCTTGTCGTCCCCCTTGAATCGTGTTGAGATTCGAGCGGTTCCCTTTTTCATCCGAACCGAGGCAAACGAGATGACTCGCACTTCGTGCCTTGCGCTTCTTGTCACCGTGTCGATGCTGGCTCAGGGGCCGCTGCCTGTGACACAGGAGCCGGCTCCCGAGCCCGAGCCTTCGGGTATCCGCCTGATCATCCGGGGTGATGACTTCGGGGATACCCACGCCTCGAACGTGGCGTTGGAGCGGGCGTTTGGCACCGGAGTCATGACGTCGGCGAGCCTTTTGGTTGCTAGCCCGTGGTTCACTGAGACGGCGGAGCTCGTGCGTTCTCATCCGGAATGGAGTGTAGGAGTGCACCTGTCGGTGACGAGCGAGTGGGATCGGCTGCGCTGGGGACCCCTGGCTTTGGTTTCAGAAGTGCCGAGTCTCGTCGCGGAGGATGGCAACCTATTCCATAGCTATCCCAATTCACCGCTGGCTCTCGAGTACCTCGATGAGGGGCCTCCATACCTATTCGCATCGGACGAGGAGATGCCAGCCTCAATCCTCGCGCGGCGCAGGCTGTTGACGTCGAGTCAGCTTCCTGCCGCTAGCGAAGTGGAGGTCGAGTTGCGCGCACAGATCGAGCGAGCCCGTCGGCTCGGGATGCGGATCGATTATCTCGACTGCCACCAAGGGGTAGTCTGCCTTCCGTCTCTGGCACCGGTGATGGAGAAGCTCGCTGATGAGCTTTGCGTGCCGATTTCGGAACCTGGTTGGTTGGGTTCCTCTGATGTCCAGTTCTTTCATCGTGGCGATCTGCCAAAGAGTGTCGGCAATTTTGTGATGATGCTGGACTCACTCAAACCGGGTCTCTACCGATTGATCCTCCATCCGAATGTGGATGCGGCAGAGGTTCATGCGCGTGACAGCTATTTTGGGCCGAAATACGCTCGATCCGGGCAGCACGAGCTCGACATACTCGCCGCCGAGGAGGTCAAGGCGGCCATCGAGCGCAACTCGGTTGAGTTGGTCTCCATTCGCGATCTGTGGGACTACGAAGAATGCCGCTCTCGTTTTCCGTGAGTCGGGCCCGGAGGGGATCATCCCGTAGAATTTGAGTAACGGTGATCGCGCGCCGCCCGGCACAGGCCGCGTGTCAGCAATGCGAGCAATTGCTATCATCTGCTGACATCTAGTGAATCGGCGAGGAGAAAGACTATGAGCACCGTGCGGACGCGAGTTCGCTGGCTCGGACGAGGGCAGGGCGGAGGCGACGATTGAAGCCGGTTCACATCACGTTCCTCGGGTGCGGATTCATCACGGGGGTACATAGTCGGCACCTGCGCAAGATGCGGGGCGACGTCGTTTGCAGCTATGCCAGCCGCGACGCAGCGCGAGCGGCCGACTACCAGCGACGCCATGGCGGGGTGGGGCACTACGGAAGCTACGACGATGCGATTCGCGACCCAGCGGTCGATGCCGTCGTGGTCGCGGTGCCGACGCGCTACCATCTCGAGCTTGCCCTGCAGGCGCTAGACGCGGGCAAGCACGTTCTCGTGGAGAAGCCGGCGTTTGCGCGACTCGAGGATTATCAAACCGTCATCGAGGCGCGCGATCGGGCCGGTCGCGTGGTGCTCATCGGCGAGAACGATCACTACAAGCCCCTGTGCGTCGAGCTTCGTCGACTGCTGGCCGGCGGCGCGATTGGCGAATTGGTGTTCGGCCACTTCGTGACGATCATGAAGAAGCCCAAGACAGCCGACGACTGGCGCAACGACGAGGAGATGGCGGGCGGTGACGCATTCTTCGAGGAGGGGATTCACTGGCTGCACATCGCCGGAAGCCTCGGGCCCGAGATCCGCACCATCCACGGTTACCGGCCGCCGCTCTCGGAGCGCGGACCCCTCGATGGCGACGCGCGGCGCAAGAGCATGCTTGTCGCGTTCCAGTACGACAACGGCGCGGCGGGCGCGACGAGGAGTTCCTTCCCTATACGCACTATTGCGTCGGCGGTAATACCAAGTTCTGGGGCGCCGTGCTGTACCGTTTGCGGCGCGAGGACTTCGGCGAGATGATGCACCCGGGCGGGGTGTCCCCATCGTGGCCCGTTACCTACGAGACGCTCGCGCCCTACTACGACCGTGCCGAGCGACTCTACAGCGTGCACGGTGCGGTCGATTCCGACCCGACCGAGCCGCCTCGGGGACCGTTCCCACACCCGCCCATCGAACACCAGGGGCGCATCGCCGTCATCGCGGAACGCTTGCGCGAGCTCGGATTGCATCCGTCTCACCTGCCGCTGGGGCTGCTGCGCCCGGGCGAGCCTGACGGTTGCATTCTCTGCGATACGTGCAACTCGTTTCCCTGCAAGATACGTGCGAAGAGCGATGCCGACGTTTGCACGGTATCGCCCGCACTCGAGCACGACGCCGTCACGCTGTGGACGAACGCCTACGCAGAGCGCCTCATCACCAACGGAAGTGGTGACAAGGTCGTCGCGGCGGAGATCATCCGTGATGGACAGCCCGTGCGCGCCGAAGCACCGCTGTTCGTGGTGTCATGCGGTGCCGTCAATTCCGCCGCGCTGCTCCTGCGCTCGGCGAACGACGTGCACCGCGACGGCCTGGCGAATTCGTCGGGCCTCGTCGGTCGCAACTACATGGCACACCTGGCCACGATGCTCGGCGCGTTCATGCCGCCACGCCACGACACGGTGTTTCAAAAGACCGTCGCGATCAACGACTACTACCTGCGTGGTCCCGAAACCGACTACCCGCTCGGGCATATTCAGTCCCAGGGACGCTCGAATGCCACCATCGCCAAGGCCGGCGGTCCCCCGGCAGCCCGCGGGGTGCCCACCTGGGCATACAACGCCTGGTTCGCGCGCGGCGTCGAGTGGCTAGCGATGAGCGAAGACTTGCCGAGTCCCGAAAACCGCGTGACCCTCACCTCCGACGGTCGCATCCGGCTCCGCTGGGAGGCGATCAATGCAGAGGCTCACCACGAGCTCGTCGCTCTGGCCCGGCGGTTGCTCCGCAAGGTGGGAGCCTGGTACGTTCTGCCGATCTCGCTGGGCGTCGTCAACACCACGCACCAGTGCGGCACGGCAGTGTTCGGCACCGACCCGAAATGCTCGGTGCTCGATACCTGGTGCCGGACGCACGACGTCGACAATCTGTTCGTCGTCGATGCATCATTCTTCCCGTCCTCGGCCGCCGTGAATCCGGCGTTGACCATCGCCGCGCAGGCGCTGCGAGCCGCGGACCATATCAAAGACACTCACCTGAGATAGATCCACACTCATCACACGTTCATCACGGACTGCTAGGCAGGTAGGCATGAAGGCACGATCGTTCAGTCACACCGGCGTCACGGTGGCCGACTTCGACAGATTCGTTCAGTTTTACGCCGACAATTTCGGTGCTCGCCTTGTCGGCGTCGGAGGCAGCCCCTCGGAACGGGTGCGCACCTTCTTTGGCGTCGACGCCGAGGAGCCGCAGTGCAAGATCGGGTGGCTGCGACTGCCGGGTGGCGGCATGCTCGAGATCTTCGAGTTCACCCCGCAGCAGCCGGCGGAAGATATCGTGTGGAGTCGCGTCGGGTTGACCCACATCAGCATCGACGTGAAAGACTCGTACAAGTGGCACGATTTTCTCGTGAAGAAGGGGGTGGAAATCGTCGAAGAGCCGCAGCAGTCAAAGCACGGCCACACCTTCTTTTTCGCCAAGGACTGCGACGGCAACCTGATCGAGATCATCGACCTGAAGATCAGGTATCCGCTGCTGAAATACCTGGGCTGGTTCGCGGGCTGGCTCTTCCGCCGCGGCAGGTACAAGGAGCACTACGGGTCGGCGGGCTAAGCCCCCTCTCCGGACGCGACGAGGCATGCGGACGACACCAAGACCCCACGCCGCGTTGACTCCTCACCTGGGGATGTAGTGGCCGAGCGGCCCGAACCAATGATCACTCTCACGACGGCCAGCGGAGCCCCGCGATGGGCGAGAGCTACCGGCAGATGCAGACTCCACTCTCCGCCGGCAAGAGCCCGGTCCCGGACCAAGACCTCGTCGTTGATGAAAACAGTGAGGCGCACCTCTCTATCCAGGATGTTGCTGCCGTCAATCTGAAGTTCCACG
>JAUWTE010000195.1 GCA_030609765.1 Acidobacteriota bacterium | reverse complement strand
GAGAAGCTCGGCGCAGAGGGCACGGGTCTTCTTCACATTGTCGACGACGAGAACATGATCCTCGAACGGCCACGAGATCTTCTGTGAGCCCTCCGTGTCGAGGAGCATCCGAACCACCGTGTCGTTCTGTAGGTGTTCTTCCTGCTGGTCGAGCAGAACCAGGATGCCGCCGTCAGGCCATGTTCTCGACCGAGCCCACCAGCTCACGGATCGGCGGCTCGGCGGGTTGATTTGGGTCCAACTTTCGTTGGATTCGACCAGATAGGTGATGGCGGCATCACCGAATAGCTCGTCCAGCCGGCGAGCGTTTCTGCCGGCCGAGGTGCTCGAGAACAGATCCCTGGCCTTGTCGTTGGCGTTGACGATGACACCACGGCTGTCGACTTCGAGAATGGCGAACTGGGTAGAGGCGCGCCGCCTGCCCATGTTCGCTGATGCGCTCTCGATGATGTCGACCATCTGGCGCAGCTCGAAGGGCTTCTCGACGAACTCGAAGACGCCTGCGGCCCGAGCTTCTTGCTTCAGGTCCGTGGAGGCGAACCCTGTGATGAGGATCGTCTGCATACGCGGGTCCACCGCCTGCAGGACTTTGGCCACCTGCAGGCCGTGGATGCGGTTCCTCAGCATCCAGTCGGCAACGAGAACGTCGGGGCGAAAGCGCACACCATGGTCGATGGCAACTCGGCCGCTGTCGACTGTGCTCACGACGTGGCCATGCTCCGCGAGGATGGCCCGAAGGTAGTCCCTGTAGCGCTCCTCATCGTCGGCGATCAGCACCTTCATCGCGGATCCTCCGGGTCCGGCATTTTGAGCGGCAGCTCGATGGTAACCGTCGTGCCCGACGTGCGCGAGCTAGAAACCTCGATGGTTCCACCGTGCGCGGTGACGATGCTGTGCGCCATGCTGAGCCCGAGTCCCGATCCACCAAGCTCCCTCCGCGTCGTGTAGAAGGGGTCGAAGAGATACTCGAGATGTTCCTCGGGAACTCCTTCGCCATCGTCTCTGACCATCAAGAGGGCCCTGTCGTTGGTGTAGTCAGTCTGGATGACCACGCGGGCGCCCTCCGGCTTCGAGTTGATGGCGCTGCGGAGTACGTTCGAGATTGCCTGCTCCATCTCGGTCCGACTGGCCAGGACCTCGGGCCGTGATCCTTGCGCCTCGAGAAAGAGCACATCAGCCTTCCCCTCCGCGTCTTTTCGAGTCAGATGGATGGCCGACTGTACAAGCTCATCGAGGGTGCAGGGGGCAGTCTCGAGCGTGTCTTGTCTGGCGAATCGCAAGATGCTCCGCACGATGTCCCCGCAACGTCGGGCGTCCACCTCGATATCCTCGAGGGCCTTGCGCACCATGGCCGGCGATTCGGGATTCTCCTGGGTAGAGAGGGCGAACTGAGCCGCCATCAGAATGCCGCCCAGCGGGTTGTTGATCTCATGTGCCACACCCGCGGCGAACGTGCCGATCGACGCGAGGCGCCTACTGCGCCGCATCGCCCTTTCGGCCTCCCTGCCGACGGGGCTTTCCTCGCTCTGTTCGAGCTCACCTTCGGCGCGCGCCGCTTCTGACAGGTCGCGGATGATGGCGAGGCCGCCGGTGACATCTCCGACGGCGTTGTGGACCGGCGAGAGGGTCATCTGTGCCTCGATCGTGGTGCGATCCTTGCGTTGGAGCACGGTTCGGATGTGCTCGATGGTCTCGCCGCGACGAACCCGATCGAGAGAATCAGCCTCTTCCTGCTCGCCGGCACCTGGAAGGATGATCGAGAGCGATTTGCCCACCGCTTCCTCGCCGGAGTATCCAAAAGTCCGCTCCGCCGCCTGGCTCCACGTCGTGATCCTGCCGTCCAGCGTCACGCCGACAATCGCGTCGTCGGAGGAATCGGCGATCAGGCGGAAATACTCAGCAGCTTCGGCTTGTGTCGGCTTCATCGTGGGCATTGTAGCCTGCGTCCATCCCTGTGGACCTGCTGCAGATCCTGAGGAACCTTTGGCCTCGCCTGCACTCTTGCTCGAACAGCGTTCGTCAGGTGGGTCGGGCGACACCCAGGGCCTGCGATCGTGTGCGAAGCCGTCGCTTCCGGTAGCAGGGGCCGACCGGCGCGAGTCGGTGCTTCCCGGCCGAACGAGGCAACCGTTGACACGGTGCGACAAGTGTCGCACTATGTATGCGACAACTGTCGCAGATCCAGGGAATGTCCTGATGGATAGCTCTCAGGCGGTGAACCAATGACCACGCAGCTTCCGAACCTCTCCCGATTCGAGCTCCAGTGTGTGCGCCTACTGGGGAACGATGAAGAGGCTACGGTGCGCCAGGTTCATGAGCGGCTCGAAGCTCCCCCGACCTATTCGACCGTTCGCAAGATCTTCGAGCGCCTCGAGGACAAAGGAGCTGTCACGCGGGTGCGCCGCGACGGCAACGCCTGGGTCTATCGATCGACCGTCAAGCCAGCAGCGATGATCCGCAAGGAAATCCTGAGGTTCCTCGATTCGCTCTTCGATGGGGCGGCGGCTCCTCTCATGGCGCATCTGGCAGAAATGGACGCTGTCTCGCTCGAGGACCTGCGCGAAATCGAGAGGCTCGCGGGAGAAGAAATCGACGAACGCACGACCGACGAGTCTAAGAACATAGAGCCCGCAACCCCGGCTCCCAGGAGAAAAGACCGGTGAGCACCACTGTTGGGCTGATGCAGGCGTTCTGGCATGGGATGATCCTGCATCTGTGGCAGACGACACTTGCCCTTGCGATTGTGCTCGTGCTGGCCCGGCTGTTGCGAAATGCGCCGGCGAAGCTCCATTCACGCCTGTGGTCGGCAGGTCTCCTGAAGTTCTTCCTGCCTTTGCCCCTGCTGGCTCCACTAACGGGTTGGCTGCTGGGGCAGTTTGGCCAGGCCGAGTCAATTGCCGAGGTCGCCGCGGTTCGGACTGCCTGGCAGGCGGTTTGGATCGTCGCGGAGCCCTGGTCGAAGAGTTCTGAGGCCGTGGTTGAGCCGGCCGGCACGAGTGGTACCTCCTATCTGGTATTGACGCTCCTGTGGCTCACCGTTTCCCTGGCACTCGGCTATTTCTGGTGGTCACGGTCTCATCGCCGAGGTGATCTCGTTCCCGCCGGCGCGGTGGGGCCAGTTCTACGCGCCAAGGTGGCGGCGACTGCCGAGCACGTGGGACTCCCCCCGGATCGAGTCTTTCTTACCGACTCGCAGGTGATGCCCTGCGTCCTGGGTTTGCGCCATGCCACTCTGGTATTGCCCCGGAGGGCGGCGGAACAGCTCAGCCTCGCGGAGCTGCGCTCGATATTCGCTCACGAAACCGCACACATGCGGCGATGGGATGTTGTCCGTGCCGTCATTCAACGAGCAGCCGTCTTAATCTTCTTCTTCTATCCACCGCTTTGGCTCGTTCTCAGACGGCTGAACCAAAGCGCTGAGCTCGCCTGTGACGAGCTCGTTCTGGAATCCGGACTCGCCGCGGAGACCTACGCAGCAGCCCTAGCCAAGACCTTGCGTCTCGGCCTTTTCCCCCATCATCTGCCGGCCCTCAGTGGTGGCGGATCATCTTTTGTTTCAGAGCGGCTGGAGCGCATCCGTCAGCCGGGGAGGACCATCGGAATGTTCAGACACAAGATTGCGGTCCTGGTTGGTTTCGTCGTCATCGCCATTCTCTCCCTCCTGCCGATAGCCGATCTGGACCTGGCAACGGCGGAGATACCCCCGTCGCTGACAGGCCCCGAGTCCATCTCGCCCGCCTCTACGGGACCGCAGGCCCCCGTGCGCGTCGGCGAGGGTGAGGGGATGGAGAAACCGGAAGCCACCCACGAGGTGGACCCTGCCTACCCCGACGAGGCACGAAGAGCCGGTCTACAGGGTGTGGTGGTGGTAGAAGTCACCATCAACGAAGAGGGCCTCGTGCAAGATGCACGGGTGATCGAGAGCGTCGATGACGCTCCCATGCTGAGTGAGTCGGCCCTAGAAGCCATCCGACAGTGGAAGTTCGAGCCCACCATGGTCGACGGCACCGCCGTAAAGGTCCTATTCAGTATCACCGTGCGGTACCGCCTACAGTAGCCCAAGGATCAGGTACGGGCAGTCGTAAGGTCGGGCGGCACACAGGGCCTGCTCAGGGGGCGTTCACCCGGAGAGGGCGAGCGTAGCGAGTAGCCCCCTGAGCAGGCCCTGTGTGTCGCTCGACCGAGAAGGTGCGCCCGCATCGAGTAGCCGCCTGGGCAGGCCCTGGGTGCCACCCGGCGGCTCACCCCACGAGACCTACCACGGTGAGATCTGGCGCCCGTACTGCTAAAGTCCTGCCCTGTGAACGCAAAACAGAAGCTCCGCTTCGCCCAGTACCTGCTACCGGGCATCGTTTTCCAGTCGGTCCTGATCGGCGGCGCCTACGCCACCGGCCGGGAAATCGTCGAGTACGGCGCCCGCTTTGGCCGCACGGGTCTGTGGAGCATCCTCGCCATCTTCGTCGGCTTTTCGGTCACCTCGATCCTCGCCTTCGAGTACGCCCGCGTTGCTCAGGTCTACGACTACCGTGGTTACGTGCGCGAGCTGATCGGTCCGCTGTGGCCGCTGTTCGATGTGCTGTATCTGGTCATGGCGGTCGTTGTCATCGCCGTGGTCGGGGCCGCCTCCGGCAGCGTCTTCGAGGAGATCATCGGGGCACCGTACTGGCTCGGCGTGCTCCTCGTCATCGCCATGGTGGGTATCCTGAACGCTCGTGGAAGGCCGACGATCGAGCGCTTCAAGACCATCGGTTCGGTCGTTCTATATGTCGGATACCTGATTTTCGCGGGGGTGGTGCTCAGCAAGACCTGGGGTAACGCCATCGACACGTTCAAGATGGGGAGCGGCGGATTGGGCGACTCGACCACCGTCACAACCGTGCTGTTCGTAGGGATTCTTTATGTTGGCTACAACCTTGTCGGAATCCCAGCGACGATGTTCACCCTCGATCGCCAAACCTCGCGCAGGCAGACGGTCGTGGCCGGGCTGATCTGCGGCATCCTCTCGACGATTCCGTTCGTTTTGACCTACGTCGCGATCATGGGCTTCTACCCCGATGAGCGGGTCCTGGGAGACCCGGTGCCATGGCTGGCGATGCTGCGGGAGACCACCGGCGACACCGTGCTCTGGATCTATGCCTTCGTCATCCTGTGGACGCTGATCGAAACCGCGACGGGGCACATCCATGCGGTGACCGATCGTATCTCGGTAAATCTCGAAGAGCTTGACCGCGTGGCCCTGACGCCGACGCAGGCGGGGATGCTGAGCGTCGGGATCCTGCTGGTGTCGGCCGTCCTGTCGCGACTCGGCCTGATCACGCTGGTGGCACAGGGCTACAGCATCCTGGCGTACGGCTTTCTGCTGCTTTTCGCCTTGCCGTTGATGACAGTCGGGGTGGCCCGTATCATGCGCAGTTCGGGCGGCGGGGACGCAGCCTAGCTTGCCAGGGGTTTGGCCTCTCCGGCGGGGGAGACTATCCTTTGACGGCGATCAGTCACGCTTCGACATGAACTGCGTGCTGGGCGCCCTGCTGCTGCGTTTCCCTGGGTCCGACTTCGAATCCTTCACAGGAGTCCCGCGATGCGTCCGACAGTGAAGCAGACGATCCAGTTCGAGCTCGATGAGATCAGGCCCGCCAGGGAGACGGTGCTCGATCATCAGGGCATTCCCGAGGATGCCGACGTGCCGCAGCGCATACTGGCGCTGTACGAGGAGGCTGCCTCGTTGTTCGCTGACCTTGCGCGTCCCCGAGGCCTTGTCGCCGAGATCAGCGATGATGAGTTCGGAGAGGTCTTCCATGGAGAAGGGAACAACGCGGACGATGCGGTTGTCGCGAGCGTATTTCCCAAGGCCGACCACCTGGCCCTTTTCGCTGCCACCATGGGCGACGAGGTGAGCCAGTCGATTGCCGATCTGTTCGATAAGAATGATCTTGCCCTCGGGGTCATGCTGGACGCCGTGGCTTCGATGACGGCAGACCGGACCTCGGAGGTCATCGCCGATCATTACCACGCCCGGCTCGTCGCCGAGGGACGGGCGACACCTGCGCACCACGTTTTGGGCTACAGTCCGAGTTACTGCGGCTGGCACATTACGGGACAGCGCAAGCTTTTCGCCTATTGGACACCGGCTGACATCGGCATCTCGCTCAACGGTAGCTGCCTGATGAGTCCGCTGAAGTCGGTGAGCGGGGTTCTGGTATCGGGCGGCATGGATGTACATATGTTCAAGGCCGGGTACAGCTATTGCCCGCAGTGCAAGAACGCTTCCTGCCAGGCCCGCATGGAACGACTGATGG
>JAUWTE010000362.1 GCA_030609765.1 Acidobacteriota bacterium | reverse complement strand
GCCGCGGTCTGAACGAATCCTGCGTGGCCCGGCGGATTTACGTACACCCAGATGAGAAACGCCACCCAGGTGGTGATCACCACCATCGCCGCAGCGCGGAGACGGTCGGGGTCGAGGAGCGGAAACGTGAAGGCGTTCGTGGGGCGGCTCCACCGAAACTGGCTGCGGAGGCGCGCACGGATCGGTGGGGCGGCCTCGGTGAGCTCACGAACGCATGCGACCAGCTCGCGCGTCAGCGCTTCGATCTCCTGCAGGCGTTGCTTGGCCACCATCGCGGCAGCGAGCACCAAGGGAGACACTGTCGCCCGTACCACAGGATCGGTTGCCAATGCCATTTCCACGGGCTCCGCTTCCGGCACCTTGCCGTCCCACATTGCGGCGACCGCCGCGAAGCGACTTTCCACATCGACATCGAGTTGCGCGAGCTCGGGCACCAGCCGGTACATGTCGACATCTCGTAGGGTCCGCAGGCTCTCGCCCCAATGCGCCGCGACACGCATGTAGTCTTCGAACAACCGCCGCAGGCGAATCCATTGCTTGCGGGACCGTCGGACGCTGTAGGCTTCCGCGCCGGCGGCGCTGAGCAGTTGGCCGAATCGGCTCAACAGCTGGGTCTCCTGCTGCTCCAACGGCGGAACTCCGTCTTCGGCGGCCGGATCGCGCATGCGCGCGCCGATCGTGACGTACAGCTGCTGCTGCGTCGTGACCAGAGCGCGAGCCGTTTCCCGAAGCGCGCTTCGGTTCGACCGTGGCCACAGGAAGACCGACAGGAGCGTGAAGACAATGATCCCCATCACCGTTTCGAGGAAGCGGAAGGTGGCGCGGTGGAACGCGGCCTCCGAATCGGCCGGATCGGCCAGGACCACGATGAAGCAGACGAGCGCCGCCACCTGCCAGAAGTAGCTTTGGTTCCTGGTCATCAGGTAAGTACAGATGCCGCCGAAGAGGCTCACCGCGGCGAGGAACAGATAGCGATCCTGCGGGAAAAGCCCGAGCAAGAACAGGGCGGCGATGGCGCCGAGCAGCGTGCCCCCGAGCCGGCGGATACCCTTGTCGAGCGATTGCCCGACGGTCGGCGCGCTGATAACCGCCACCGCGATGCCCGCCCAGTGGGGGTTCTCCCAGCCCAACCGCAGGGCGATCCAGAACACCGTGACCATCGCGATCGAGGTTCGGATGGCATCCTTGGCGTTGTCGGAAAGGGCAAAGAAGGATGACGGGGCGGTGCTCATCGAAGCGAGCATATCCCGTCGGTCGTTTGCGCGAAACGCCGGGATCCAATGGCTTCGGCGTCGAGGCGCTGCCACAATGCACCGAAAGCGCAGTGACGGCGGCGCGGATCGGCGGGATCATACCGGTCAACGCGCCTCACGAAGCCAGGAGAAACCATGACGCCACACGAGATCGCCATCGGCGGCGTTTACTTTCCGCCCCTTCTGTTCTCCGGCGCGCTGGGAACGATCGCGGCGTGGATCGCCGCCGCCCTGCTGAACCGGTTCAACCTGTCGCGCTACTTCTTCTACCCGCCGCTGGTATTCGTCGCGATGGCGGTGATCTTCACGGTCCTCATCAGCCAGCACCTGATCCCGGGGTAGCCCCATGAGTCAGATCGTCAAATACGTGACCACCGGCGTCGTCCTTGTCGTCGCCCTCCTGTTCGCCCGATCGCAGTACACGGAGTACGTCACCAACCCGTGGACGCGCAACGGGCAGGTCCGCGCCATCGTGGTGCAGGTGGCGCCGCGGGTCTCGGGCCCGATCGTCGATCTGCCGATCGTCAACAACCAGTTCGTCAACGCCGGAGACTTGCTGTTCGCAATCGATCCGCGCACCTTCGAGACCGCCGTCGCCCAGGCGCGCGCCGACCTCGCGAGCACCGGCGTGGATGTCGACGCGCTCGCCGGGCAGGTCGAGGTCGCCCGCGCCTCCGTGGAGGTCGCCCGCGCGTCGATCGGCGAGGCCGAGGCCTCCATCGCCCAGGCCGACGCGCAGGTCGAAAACGCTCGTTCGCAGTTCGAGCGCCAGCAAGAAATGCTGCCGACCGGGGCCACGACGCAGCAAGCGTACGACCAGGCGAATGCCAACTATCGCACCGCGCTGGCGCAAGAGAGCGCCGCGGAGGTGAGCCTCTTGCAGGCGGAAGCGTCGCTGGTCGAGGCGGAGGCCAACCTCGACGAGGCGATCGCCAACCTGGGGGCCCCGGGACAGGACAACCCCCGGGTGTTGGCTTCGGCGGCCGCGTTGCGCGAGGCCGAGCTCAACCTCGAGTTCGCCCGCGTGGTCGCGCCGGTTTCGGGCTACATCACCAACCTGACCCTGCGGACGGGTAGCCAGGCGGTTGCCAACCAGCCGCAGTTGGCGTTGATCGACGACGACAGCTTCTGGATCGAAGCCTATTTCCGCGAGAACTACCTGGCCGGCATCGAGGCCGGCGATCGTGCCATGGTCACCCTGATGGCCTATCCACGCACCCCCATCGAGGGGCGGGTAGAGAGCATCGGATGGGGCATCGACAACCGCACCGTCGGATCGCCCGGCAATGACCTGCTGCCGAGCCCCGCACCGACCTTCGAGTGGATTCGTCTGGCGCAGCGGATTCCGGTGCGGATTGTCATCGACGACCTGCCGGACGGCACCGCGTTGCGGGTCGGAACAACGGCATCGGTACAGGTAATCACCGGAGGGAACGACTGATGCGCGGGTCACTCAGTGCGGGTCGACGAGTCGCCGCAGGCACCTGGCTCTTGCTAGCCGCTGTCGGCGCAGTCGGCCTGGCCGGCGCCCAGGAGGAAGCGCCGACGCTGCGCTGGCGCGCCGCCATCGATCAGGCGGTGAGCTCCAACCAGCAGCTTGCATCAGTGCTCGAAAGCCTGGCGGCGAAGAACGAAGACGTCGTGATTGCCCGTGCCCGATTCCTACCGACCGTAGCCGTGGGCATGACGTTCAACGAGAGTGGTGAGGTCACGTTCAGCGAATCGAGCGGCGTGATCCCTACCCGCGTGATCTTCGCCGGGCTCGCTGTCGAGCAGCTCATTTTCGACTGGACTGCTTTCTCGGATTACACGGTGCAGAAGGATCTGTACGCGAGTCAGGATGCGCAGGTCCGCAACACCAAGTTCGATGTTGTGACACGGACCGCGCAGAGCTACCTCGGGGTTCTTTTCGCACAGGACCTGCTGCAGATCCGACGAGAGAATCTGGCGCTGACGCAGCAAAATCTCGACACGGCCCGTCAGCAGCTGCAGGCCGGGGTGGTGACGCGATCCGACACGCTGCGCTGGGAAAGCCAGCTGTTTGCAAACCAGCAGGCGATTATCGAGCAGGAGGCGAACCTGTACGTCAGCAAGGTCGCGTTGAACCAGGTGCGCAACCGACCCTCGGAGGAGTCATTCACGCCGGAGGCGCTCAGCATCGAGGAGCACGGGTTCGTTTTCTCCAGCGAGGTGGTTGCTTCGTCACTCGGCGATGCGGCGAGAGCGCGCGTCATTCGTGACTACCTTGTCGAGCTCGGCCTGGTGGGCTCGCCGACGATTGCGGCGCTCGACCTCGAGATCGCGGCGCAAAGCCGTGCCAAGGACGCACAGCACAAATGGCTGCTGCCCAGCGCGACCTTCGGTGCCGGCGCTACCGAGCGGCTGTACGAAGGGGGCGAGGGCGTCGAGTCCGGGGACGGTGAGGCGCAAACGACCTTCTGGAAGCTCGCCGCGACGCTCACCTGGAACGTTTTCGAAGGCGGCGCCAACCTCGCCCGGACGCGTCAGATCGACGCTGAGTACCAGAGCCTGCTGTTTCAGCGCCAGCAGCTCAGGAACTCGGTCGAAGAAGGAATCCGAACCACGTTCGCCTACGTTGCCGCCGACTACCGGAGGATCGACCTGGCGAGGGCCCAGCTAGCCGCAGCGGAGGCCAACTACGAGCTCATCAACCAGGCCTACCTGGCGGGGGCCACATCGATCCAGGAGTTGCTCGACGCCCAGGCGCAAATCGTCGCCGGCAACAGCGCCGTGATCTCGGCCCTGTACGCCTTCCTCGCCGACCTGTTCACGCTGCAGCAGGCGATGGGCTACTTCCCGGTCCTCGAGGGGCCAGTCGACGAGGCCAACCGCATCCGTTCTCTGGAGGAGCGATTGATGGAGACCGGTACAATCTCCGCGCGCTAGCCCGCATATCTAAACGGGCTCAGCACTCGTACTCGCGCGCCTCGAGCCGCCCCGCGCGGATTTCCTCCACGAACGCCTCGTGATCCTCCTCGTTTTGCCTGGCGTAGCGCTCGGAGAACTCCGCAACCGCACGATCGAAGCT
>JAUWTE010000017.1 GCA_030609765.1 Acidobacteriota bacterium | reverse complement strand
CCCAAGCCAAAATCGCCGATACTGAGGCTCGTCACATGGTCTCGGACGTCGCCGCGGAAGACGAACTTCCCGCTCACGTATCTCAGGCCTGCGCCGAAGTTGTAGCCGAACTTCACCGCCGGGTCTCCGCTGATATCCGTGAGCTCGTAGACGTGCGCACCCAGTCCTGCCGTGACGAAGGGCTGGAAGGAACCCTGCAGGATGTTCACGAGCACGTTGAACTCGCCGAAGACGGCGCGAGCATCGGAGGTCAGAGCCCCGTCGAAAAGACCCAACTTCAGGGCCTTGGCGGAATAGGTAATGCTGCCCTCGAACCCGACCCTGCCCTGGTACGAGCCGAATCTGCCGGCCACCAGAAGAGAGTACGCATCGGGCCGGCGGAACTCGACCGCACCGTCGTAGGGAGAGTTGTCGGTGAGCAAAGAGCCGAGCGAAAAGGTGAACTCGCTCGCATGCGCCGGGTTCGCCGACAGCACCATTACGGACACAGCTAGGAGCAGGGGAATACCTGCCTGGCAGATCCTTCGCATCGGAGATCTCCTGAGTGCTTGAGCTTTCCTGTACGGATCGAGTGGGTGCTGCCGTTGTCCTAGCCCGCATTCCTCATCGCGTTCCTGCCGCGGACTAGCCCGTCATCGTTCAACTGCTCCGCATTATGGCCAGCGTATCAGCACCACATTGCTGCGCTCGTTCGAGGTGCGATTGGCGTCCCGAGCCAGCGTGGAAACGATGAAGCCGATCTGCTCACCGCTTCTCGGCCGCCAGGTCGCCAGCGGGGCCTGCTTGATGTGGCCGCCGATATTTCCGGCGGTGATCCCCTTGCAGACTTGTCCCGGACGCAGCCACTCGTAGGTGCCGGCGTACCACCGTCCGTCGCGGTTCACTACGACCCAAGGGTTGCCCTCGACGGCGACGCCGCTGAGCACGGCCACGGGCCACTTCCCGGCCTTGGTGTGGTAGACGCAAACCTGACTGCCGGTGATCGACACGTTGGTGATCTTCGAGGTCGCTGGCCAGCCGCTGATGTTGGCGTGGAGGAAGCTGACCTGGCCGAGATTGAGCTCATCGTCACCCGGATTGGCGTCCCCCTTCTTGGTGACCTCGATGGTCATGGCGGCGTTGTCGTCGGCACCGTTCGAGGCCGTGAGCTGGGCCTTCACCCGGAAGGACCCCTCCTCCTCGTACTGATGATTGAAGAGGGCCTTGCCGTCGAAGTCGGTTCTTTCGACCTGCTCACCGTCACCGAACTCGAAGAGGAGCCTGCCCTTGCCCTCGCCGCCGTCGCTGCGAGTCGCCTGGACGAAGAAAGTGACGCTCTTGCCAACTGCGGGGAAGGCGGGATCGGCACTGATCTGAACCTGGATGCCTACTGACTCTTTCACCTCGAGGCTCGTCGAGGTGTCCTCCCTCTGTCCGGCCGTCTGAACGAGCTTGGCCTCGATCGTGTACGTGCCGGTCTTGGAGTACCTGTGCTGCACGATGGCCTCTCTCGCGAAGCCATTGATCTTGCTCGACTTGCCGTCGCCGAACTTGACATCGACAGAACCTGTGACCGGCTGGCCGTCTTTGCGCGTGGCCTTGATGACGATGCTTGCGCTGCTGCCGGCAAGGGCCTTGCCGGGCGTCTTGATCTCCAGATCCACTGGAGAATCCACGTCGACCATCGTCGCATCAGACTGCATTGAGCCAACGCTCGCCTTGACACCGGCCCGATTGCTGGTCTGCAGGGTTGCTGTGGCGATTCCGGCTTCGTTGGTGGCAACGATCGCACCCGGGTTGAAGTCGCCCGAGGTCGTCTCGAAAACCACCTTGACGTCGCGCAGAGGAACGCCGCTCTTGGAGATCACAGTTGCGGTGAGCTCTGTTTGCCCACCGCCCTTGGGCACGAAGGACTTGCTCGTGGTCAGAACAACCCCCTCGAAGATCGCGGCGATCGGATCCGTGATTCCGGGGTCGGTGGAGCAACCCAGCGGGGCGGTGGCCAGCAGCACGACCAAGGCGCCAACCGCGATCTGACGCGATGACAGCTTGGACGTTGGATGAAAAGCGCGAGACACAAATCGGGCACAGCCGGTACAAATGCGAGTAGACATAGCGTGAGATCTCTCAGAAGGAGGCGCTGCCTGTCGGCAGCGGATGTGGTCAGGACGCATGGACATTGTACACACAGGTTACCCCCCAGTAACCCAGCTCCATTCGCCCTCCGCGTAGGATAGCGTAAGTGCCCTGGATACTGCAATAACAGAAGCGGAAGCCGGAAATGTCAGAGGCTATCCCCGCACCCCGCGATATGCCGCAGAATTGGCCTGTGGGCCCTCCATTGGCCCATTCCAGCCCGCGTATTCGAGCCGCGATCCGTGGTAGCATCTTGAAATCTCGGGGAGGTTTCCATGTCCGGACATTCCAAGTGGAGCACAATCAAGAGAAAGAAGGGCGCGGCGGATCAGGCGCGCGGCAAGGTCTTCTCGCGCCTGGCCCGCGAGATCACCGTGGCCGCGAAGATCGGCGGGGGCGATCTGGATTCGAACCCGCGCCTGCGCACGGCGGTCGAGTCCGCGCGGGCGCAGAACATGCCCTCCGACAACACCAAGAGAGCCATCCAGCGAGGTACGGGCGAGCTGCCGGGCGTTACCTATGAAGAGATGACCTACGAGGGATATGGACCCGGCGGTGTGGCCATTCTCGTCCAGGTTGCCACCGACAATCGCAATCGCAGCGTTGCCGAGATACGAAAGATCTTCGAGAAGCGGGGCGGGCACCTGGGTGATGTCAACTCTGTTGCCTGGATGTTCAAGCAGGTCGGGTACTTCCTCATCGATGCGAGCACCATCGATGAAGACGACCTGCTCACCGTTGCCCTCGAAGCGGGCGCCGAGGACGTCAGCCGGGAAGAGGGAAACTACGAGGTGCTCTCATCGCCGACCGACTTCCACCAGGTGCGCCAGGCCTTCGAGGAGCACGGCGTCAAGCGTGAGAGTGAGGAGCTGGCGATGCTTCCCTCTACCTACGTTCAGCTCGAGGGCCGTGAGGCGGATCGTTGCCTGTCGCTGATGGAAGACCTGGAGGACTACGACGATGCCCAGAACGTCTTCGCGAACCTGGATATCGAGGCCTCTGCCGGCACGGGGTCCGAGAGTCCCGGGTAGTGACGAAACCCGAGCCAGTTCGAATTCTCGGAATCGATCCGGGGTCCCGGGCCACGGGTTACGCCATTTTGGATGGTTCTGGCGATAATGGAGTTGTCGTCGATCTCGGTGTAATTCGCCTCGCCACTGATCTCCCTCTCCCGGAGCGGCTGAGCCAGCTCTATGATCGACTGGCCGAAATCGTTGTGGAGCACGATCCCGACGAGGTGGCCATCGAGGAGGTCTTCGCCGCCGCTAACGTGCGATCCGCACTGGTTCTCGGCCAGGCTCGCGGCGTGGCGGTAGTGGCTGCTGGCGGCTCACGTCCCGTGTTCGAGTACAGTGCCCGTGCCGTCAAGAAGGCGGTCGTAGGTTACGGGCAGGCCGACAAGCGACAGGTCGCGCAGATGGTCACAACGCTGACGAAGCTCCCGAAAGTCCCTGCGCAGGATGCGGCAGACGCTCTGGCTCTGGCAATCTGCCACCTACACTCGCGGGCGATCAGCGCCCGCCTCAGGAGCATTGGCGGATGATCGGATCGTTGCGCGGCACACTGGGTGAGAAGGCCACCGACTACATCATCGTCGATGTCGGCGGCGTCGGCTATCGGGTGCAGGTGCCGCTCTCCACCTTCTATCTGCTCGGCGAGCCCGGCGACGAGGTGTTTTTGCGCGTTTACACGCACGTGCGCGACGACGCCCTTCATCTTTACGGCTTCATCGAGGAGCTGGAGCAGAAAATCTTCGAACATCTGATATCGGTGGCCGGAATTGGCCCCAAGCTGGCCATCACAATACTTTCGGGGATGGAGGTCGACACGCTCGTCGGCGCCATCGCGGAAGAGAACGTGGCGCGGTTGTCGACGATCCCCGGGGTGGGCCGCAAGACCGCCGAGCGCATGGTGCTCGAGCTGAAGGACAAGGTCACGGGGCTGGCTCCATCCGCCGTGCCCGGCGGCCCACAGGGTGTTCGCCAGGACGTGTTGTCTGCACTGGTCAATCTCGGCTATCGCCCTCGCGATGCCGACCGCGCACTCGAAAGGGTGGAAGACCCCTCAGAGCGTTTCGAGGAGCTTCTCAGACAGACCCTTCGCGTTTTGGCGAGTTGAGCAGGCCGAGGTGAAACTGTGGTGGATCTGGGAAGTGGGACCTTCCGGCGAGGGGCCCTGATATGGTGACGTCATGACGACAGAGCGACTGGTCACCCCGAGCCCGCTGAGCGACGATTCTCGCTACGAAATCACGCTACGCCCGCGCTCGCTCGACGAGTACGTAGGTCAGAAGAAGATCGTCGAGAACCTGCGCGTATTCATTCGAGCCGCACGCAATCGCGGTGAGCCGCTCGACCACGTATTGCTCTTCGGACCGCCCGGTTTGGGGAAGACCACCCTCGCGAACATCGTGGCCCGAGAGATGGAGGCCGATCTGCGCAGCACCTCCGGCCCGGTCATCGACAAGGTCGGCGATCTGGCCGCCATCCTCACCAACGTCGACGAGAGCGGGGTTCTGTTCATCGACGAGATCCACCGGCTGTCGGCCACTGTCGAGGAGGTCCTCTACCCGGCCATGGAGGAGTACCAGATCGACATCGTCATCGGTGAGGGCCCGAGCGCACGCTCGGTGAAGCTGCCGTTGCCACGCTTCACGCTCGTGGGATCCACGACCCGCGCGGCGCTGCTCACCTCACCGCTGCGAGGGCGCTTCGGGATCGTCTTCCGGCTCGGTTTCTATTCCGCCGAGGAGCTCGGCCGGATCGTGAACAACTCGGCCAAGATCTTGGGGGTTCCGACCGAGCCGGCGGGTTGTGAGGAAATTGCCTGCCGGTCGCGCGGCACTCCGCGGATCGCCAACAGATTGCTGCGGCGGGTGAGGGACTATGCCGAAGTACAGGGCGACGGCAAGATCACTCACGCCATCGCCCGCGATGCCCTTGCCCGGCTCGAGGTCGACCGCCTCGGCTTCGATGAAATCGATCGCAAGCTCATGTTCACGGTCATGCGGAATTTCGCCGGCGGGCCGGTCGGATTGAACACCATCGCGGCCTCGATTGGCGAGGATCGGTCGGCGATTGAAGACATCTATGAGCCCTATTTGATCCAGCTCGGATTCCTGGCACGTACACCCCGGGGCCGCGTTGCCACCGATCTTGCCTACAAGCACTTCGGTCTGGAGCGGTCCGGCACACCGGGCGCGGGTGGCTTGGACCAAGACCGGCTCTGGTGACTGACAGGCCGTGCGCATCGACGACTTCGACTACGACCTACCTCGAGATCTCATCGCCCAGGAACCAGCGAATCACAGGGACGAGAGCCGGCTCCTGACGATCTCTCGCCTGGGCTCGCTGGTCTGCGCACAGCACCTATTCGCTGACCTCCCCGACCTGCTGAGTGCCGGCGACCTGGTTGTGGTCAACGATACTCGCGTTCTGCCTTCCCGTATCTGGGCCCGCCGCGGCAGTGGCGGGATTGTCGAGATTCTGCTCGTTGCTCCCGTGGATTCCTCGCCCGCCGGGGCCTCGTCCTCGCCACCGGGGGCCTCTTCCTCGCCCGCCGGGGTCTCTTCCTCGCCCCTGTGGCGGGCCATGGTGCGGCCGGCGCGGCGGATTCGCCCCGGCGATGAATTGACGCTCCTTCTGCCCCACGATGAGGGTGATGTCAGCGGAAACGAGGCCCCTCCGGTTGTCATCGAAGTTGCCGCCGATTTGGGCGGTGGCCAGAGGGCGTTGACCTTCCCCGCGGGCTGTGACGTCGAGGGCTTGCTGGAGTCTGTGGGCAGCATGCCCTTGCCCCCATACATCCTCAGGGATCGCGATGATCCTCGCGGCGCGGCCGATCGCCGCCGCTACCAGACAGTCTACGCGTGCGAACCAGGCGCCATCGCGGCGCCGACTGCCGGCCTGCACTTCACCCCGGAGTTGATGCGGCGCTTGGGCGCGGCTGGCATCGAGCACGCGTCTCTCACCCTGCACGTGGGCCCGGGGACGTTTCAGCCGATACGAGCCGACGATGCCGAGGATCACGTCATGGAGGCGGAGCGCTACGATATTCCGCGGCGGACCGTGGACGCCATCGAGCGGGCGCGAGCCCGTGGAGGCCGAGTGGTGGCGGTGGGCACGACCGTCGTCAGGACACTCGAGTATGCGGTGCGGGCTGCAACCGATGGGAAATTAATTGCTGGCCGTGGTAGCACAGACCTCTATATCCTCCCAGGATTCGAGTTCCGGGTTGTCGATGCCATGATCACCAACTTCCACCTGCCGCGTTCCACACCGCTGTTGCTGGTCTCGGCCCTGGCGGGGCGGGAGAGGCTGCTGGCCGCGTATCGTGTCGCCATTGAGTCCGGATTCCGCTTCTATTCCTACGGCGACGCGATGTTGGTGCTATGAGCTTCAAACCGATCGGCTTCGAGTTGTCCTCAGTTCTCGCCGAGTGGGTCGAGAATCCCGACTTGCGGGAGCCGATCGTGTTTGCTGTCTGGAAACGAGTCATGGGTGAGGCCGTCACCGCGCACTCGAGCCCGCGAGCCTTCGCGAAAGGCGTGCTCATAATCGACGTCATCGACCCGACGTGGGGCCGGGTGCTCAAAGAGATGTCCCCCGACCTTCTAGGGAAATTGAACGGAGCCCTCGGCAAGCGGGTCGTCCGGGTAATCGATTGGCGGGTGGCGACCTAGCCTCCAGCAGAAGCCCTAGCCTTCCAGCCGGTAGCGACCGAGCGCCGTGTGGATTGCTCCGTGCCGCGTCAGGTCGCTCTCGAACAGCGTCAGCTCGTCGATTCGGAGATTTCCCAGGTCCACCGCCGCGTTGGCCTCGACCGCTTCTATCAGGGAGCCCTTCCCGCGGCCGCTCCGTACCCTGCCCAAGGTGAGGTGTGGGCGGAAGCCTTTTTTCTCGTATGGGAAGCCGATTCCCTGAAGAGCTTCCTCGAGGCTGGAGTGGAGCGCGGCGAGACGATCGTCGTCGGGCTCGATGCCGATCCAGATGACACGCGGTCGTCGCAGATGTGGGAAACTGCCCATGCCCCGCAGCCGAGCCCCGGTCGGTGATGCGGAGGCGGCGATCTTTCGTAAGACCTCGTCGATGTCGCTGAAATCTCTCGGTTGGATTTCCCCGAGGAATTTCAACGTGAGGTGCATCGAGCTCGGGGCCATCCAACGAACATCGGCGTCGCAGCGGCGCAGCTCTCCCAACAGGGCTTCGAGCTGCTCCCTGAGGCGTTCCGGCAAACCTATCGCTACGAAGGTACGCATGAGCACGATCAAGACTGCATTGCTATCGGTCCACGATAAATCCGGACTGGTGGAGTTCGCCAGTGCGCTCCACAAACAGGGTATCCGGTTGCTATCCACCGGCGGCACGGCCGCCAAGATCGTCGAGGCGGGTATCCCCGTCACCAGCATCTCTGAATACACAGGTCAGGCCGAGATGCTCGAGGGGCGGGTGAAGACGCTGCATCCGAAGATCTTCGGCGGAATTCTGGCGCGGCGCGAGGATCCTCGGCAGATGGAGGAGCTGCGGGAGCATGGGATCGACCCGATCGACCTGGTGGTGGTGAACCTCTATCCGTTCGCAACCACGGTTGCCGATCCCGAGCACAAGCTCTTGGGGGCGTTGGAGCAGATCGACAGTGGTGGTGTCAGCCTCCTGCGCGCCGCCTTCAAGAACGCTGCTGGTGTTGTTGCTGTGGTCAACGCGGCTGATTACGGTGAGGTTCTGACTGCCATCGAGCAGGATGATCTCTCCCTGGCGAAGCGGCTCACGTGGGCGCGCCGTGCCGCAGCCCATACCGCATCCTACGAAGCGGCCATCTGCAACTATCTCAACAGCCTCGACGTTGACGCTGTGGACCTTGCGGATTCCCCCAAGCGCGAGCCGTTTCCCGAGGCTCTGGCCCTGACCTATCGCAAGCTTCAGGGACTGAGATACGGAGAGAATCCCCACCAGGGGGCGGCGTTCTATGCCGCCGGGGTCGAAGGGGCAGAGGGTCTGGCCGCCGCCGAGCAGCTTCACGGCAAAGAGCTCTCCTATAACCACATCCTCGATGTCGACGCGGCTCGGCACCTGGCGTGGGCCCTGCCGAAGCCCGGTATCGCGATCATCAAGCACAACAATCCGTGCGGGGCGGCATGCGCCGCGACCCTCGTGGAAGCCTATCGCGACGCGCGCTCGACTGACCCGATGTCGGCCTTCGGCGGCATCGTGGCGGCCAATGAGGAGATCGGCAAGGAGACCGCTGAAGAGATCGTTACCACGTTCATCGAGGTCGTCGTTGCTCCCGGTTTCAGCGAGGAGGCTCTCGAGGTCTTACGCACCAAGAAGAACTTGCGGCTTCTCGTCAGCGACCAGCCCGCCGCCGGCGAGCAGCTCGCCTGGGAACAACGCGGCGTCGACGGCGGTCTCTTGCTGCAAGAGCGTGATGCCGGTGGCGCCAAGGAGTGGCGCACGGTCACGGAACGGGCGCCGAGCGAAGCCGAGGATGAAGCCTTACGCTTCGCCTGGATATTGATTCCGCACGTACGCTCGAATGCCATCATCCTGGTGAAGGGGCAGAAGCTGGTCGGCGTCGGAGCCGGGCAGATGAGCCGGGTGGACTCCTGCAACCTCGCCATTTGGAAGGCCAGGGAAGCGGGCCATGAGACCGAGGGCTGTGTGGCCGCCTCGGATGCGTTCTTTCCCTTTCCCGATGGCGTCGAGACTTTGGCTGAGGGGGGTGTCACCGCCGTGGTTCAGCCCGGAGGCTCGGTCAAGGATGATGACGTCACCGAGGCCGCGAGCCGGGTGGGCGTGGCGATGGTGCTAACCGGGAACCGTCACTTTCGTCACTAGCGCGGATTTCTCAACGCAGTACTCGCGCGCCATCGCGCTTGCGTATCAGGCTTTGACGACGCGGGTCTGGGCGACGCGGTCGTAGACCGTGCGGCGCTTGGGATCTCGTAAGGCCAGGAAGAACCCGATTCCCAGCACCAGAATCGACGGCACGGCCGCGACTAACCTCTTGGTGGCACGGCCGAAGCCCACCGAGAGTTGGTCGGTGCTGACGACGCGCAGCTTCATGATCATCTTGCCGATCGTCTGGCCACAGGTCGCGGTGAAGAAGACCATGTAGCCGAACGCGAAGATTCCCCACGCCAGGGCCAGGGGCAAGAGGGCGTCGGCCAGCAACGCATCGTACGGGGCGCCCGTTGCTGAGCTGGCAGCTCCAACGAGCACACCCGCGATGATCACCAGAACGAGCGCATCGGCGATCCCCGCAATGGCGCGTTGCCCGAGAGGTGCCGCAGAGTGGTCCAGCCCCGAGGTGGCCGGTCGCATGAGCTCCGGTGATGCCGGGGTGTCCCACTCGAGTCCGGAGTCGTCTTCGGAGGCCGGGAATTCCTCCATGTCCAGCTCCAGATCGGGCGATGGTTGCAGGACCGTCTCATCGACCTCATCGACCTCATCGAACTTCAGCTCGTGAGCATCCGTTTCGGCCGCCTCGGTATCCATTGCCTCGTCCTCAATCTCCTCGACCGGTTCGGGCTCCGGGACAGGCTCGGGCTCGAATTCCTCGATGGGTTCGGGCTCAGGGATAGGCTCGAGCTCGATCTCCTCGACGGGTTCGGGCTCAAGGACAGGCTCGAGCTCGATCTCCTCGGCGGTGACCAGGGGCTCTTCCTCCGCCTCGGGAGCATCCTCGAGTGGTTGCGACGGCTCGGGAGAGCTCAGCTCAATGCCGGCGAGCGGATCGAGTGCTTCGGCGACGTGGTCGACCTCTGGCGGCTCCGCAGCACCTGGCTGAAGGTCGGCGATGAGGTCACCGACCCACCCGGTTGCAGCCTTGCCGGTTGCGGCCGTTTCGGCTGGCTCTTCATCACCGAGTAACTCGCTCAGATCAGCGGCGGTCTCATCGGCAATCTCTTCGGTCTCGTCGGGTAGATCCGTGATGACTAGCTCATCGAGGAAGTCATCACCATCCATGTCAGCGACGGGTTCCTCCGCGGCAATGGTCTCAACCGGCTCGATGAGCTCCACCGTGTCTGCCGCATCTTCGACGGCATCCGTTTGCGGCGGCAGATCCGATTCAGCCAGGATTTCTGAGAGCTCGGCCACCACGTTGTCCGCGCCCGGTTGATCGAGAGTCTGTTCGAGCTCAGGGAGAAACTCCTCCTGAATCTCATCAACATCGCCCGCGTCGAGGCTGAGGTCGTCGAGGGTTGGCGCCTCTGATTTGTCGACGCTCTCGGCGGCTTGCGCCGAAGCGGCAGCATCGGTTTCTTCCTTCTCACTTTCACGCCGGGCGCGGATCTTCTTCAGACGCTCACGTAGCTCAACACGCCAATCGGTGAAACCGGGTTGGTCGGCGCCGAAAGGCAGCTCGCTGGCCGTAGCATCCTGAGTGGCATCAGTGTCGGACGCTGACGTGCCGCTCGAGGAGTCGTCTTGTGGCCCATCGTCTGTCGGGGAGCCCTCTTCGAGCGAAGGATCGGCTGGATGCACGCTCTTTTCCTCCTTGCCGCGCTCGCTCCGCCGAGGCGGGCCGCCTTGGACCTGCTCGGCTGGCCCCTCGTCGGAGTCGAGCCCCGGGGTATACCAATCTGGCGCCTCCGGGTCGGGTCCCGACGCCAGAGGGTTCTGGTTCTCTTTACGCCGGTCGAGGCGTGCGTTGTGAAGCCGATCGCGGAGTTGGCCTCGGAGCTCCGGCTCGTCTCTCAGGACGTGCGGAGAGTCTCCCACACCTTGCTGCGTCAGGGGTCGCACCAGTGCAAATGACTGGCTGCAGCGCGGACAGCTCTGCAGATGGTCGAAGGTTACGAACCCACAATTAGGACATTTCAATTGCGCCCACCCCTGACGCAAGCAGTAGACCTGATGCTAGCAATCACAGACCTGATGGGTCAATGCATGAAGGAGTGTCCGCCTATTGATTCGGTTCCGTCTCTTCTGTTGCCGCCGGGCCAGTCTCGCCCGGATCGATCCCATAGGCCTTCATTTTCCGGTACAGGTGACTGCGCTCAATCGAAAGCGCCTGCGCGGTACGCTTGACGTTGCCCCCGTGCTCACGGAGCTTGGTAAGGATGAAACGCCGTTCAAACAGGTCGCGAGCCTCGCGCAACGGCAGGTCGGCCTCCGACGAGCCGTCTTCCTTCGGAGCGGTGAAACCCAAAATGGGCTCCAGATCCGCTTCGCTGATTTCATCGCCCAAGGCCATGATCATCAGACGCTCACAGACGTTCTTCAGTTGCCGCACGTTGCCGGGCCAATTGAACGCTGTCAGACGGGCGGAGGCTTCGACGGTCAGGCGCTTCGCTCCCTCGCCGTATTCCTCTGCCGCCTCGCTCAAGAAGTGCTCGGCGAGCAACGGGATGTCGTCGCGCCGCGCCCGGAGTGGCGGCACATTGAAGGGAATGACGTTGACGCGGTAATAGAGGTCTTCACGGAACCGGCCGGCTTCGATTTCCTCCTGGAGATCCTTGTTGGTCGCGGCGATGACCCTGACGTCGACCTGGATACTCTCGGTGGATCCTACCGGCTGAAAAGTCTGTTCCTGCAGCACACGAAGGACCTTCGACTGGGTGCGCAGGCTCATGTCGCCGATCTCATCGAGAAAGAGCGTGCCGCCGTCCGCAAGCTCGAACTTGCCGCGCTTGTCGGACACGGCGCCGGTGAATGCCCCCTCGACGTGCCCGAACAGCTCGCTCTCGATGAGATCATCCGGGATGGCGGCGCAATTGATTTCGACAAAGGGGGCGGCAGCGCGCTTTGACAGCATGTGGATTCGTCGGGCCACGAGCTCCTTGCCGGTGCCGCTCTCCCCGTAAATCAATACCCGACCGTTCGAGGGCGCGGCGCGCTCGATCTGGCGACGCAAGGATTGGATGGTCTCGTTCTCACCGACCATCTCGAAGCGGTCTTGCATCTCAGCGCGTAGACGGCGGTTCTCGTCCTCTAGACTCTTCTGTTTCAATCCGTTGGCGATGACGAGCAGCACACGGTCCAACGACAACGGCTTTTCGATGAAGTCGAAGGCGCCCAGCTTGGTGGCCCGCACGGCCGTTTCAACGCTGCCGTGGCCGGAGATCATCACCACCACGGCGTCCGTGCCCTCGTGGCCCACCTGCTCGAGTACCTCGAGCCCATCGATTCCCGGCAGCCAAATGTCCAGCAGCACGAGGTCGAACGAGCCCCGCTTGATTGCGCTGAGGGCTTCCTCGCCGCTGGAGACATCCTCTGCGGTGTAGCCCTCGTCCTCGAGCACGCCTTTGAGGGTGGCTCGCACGTTGCGCTCGTCGTCGACGATGAGAATGCGCGGCGCTTCACCCACAAGGCAACTCGACGATGAAGACCGTACCCTGAGGTTGGTTGTCGCTCACTCGCACATAGCCTCTGTGGTCGGCGACGATCTGGTGCACGATGGCCAGGCCCAGGCCTGTGCCATCGCGTTTGCGTGAGAAGTAGGGCAGGAACAGCCGACTCTTGTCGTCGGGGTGAATTCCTGGACCGGTGTCGGAGACCTCGATGCGAACCATCTCCACCTCTGGGTCGAAGGAGCTGGCCACGCGAAGTGTCCCGTGCCCCTCCATGGCCTCGATTGCGTTGTCGAAGAGGTTAGTGAATGCACGTTTGAGTTGCTCCGGATCAGCCTTGATGCTGGGCACACCGTTCCCGAACTCACGCTCGACCTCGATCCCATCGTGCATGCTCGCGCACGACAGCAAGCTGGCCTCGAGGATCTCCCGCAACTCAGCGGGGACAAGCTGGGCCGTCGGCATACGTGCGTAGCGACTGAACTCGCTCACGAGGCTCTTGAGCGTGTCGACTTCCTGCAGGATCGTGCGTGTTCCCTCTTCGATGACATCGTACTGCCCTTCGGCACCGACGGCGCGACGATATCGTCGCGCGATTCTTTGTGCCGAAAGCTGGATCGGCGTCAACGGATTGCGGATCTCATGCGCGATCCGGCGCGCCACCTCGCGCCAGGCAGACGCCTTCTGTGCCTTGATCAGCTCGGTAAGATCGTCGAGCACGACCACAGTTCCCATGTAGGCCCCGGCGCTATCCCGCAGGCTCGAGCAGTGGGTTGCGATCGTGAGGTGATTACCGTTCGCCTCGACAACGAGCTCCTCCTCGAGTGGCACACGCCGTGCCTTGGCACGATCCATCAACTCGCGTAGTCCGCCGAAGTGCGTATCGCTGAGCACGTCCCGGTAGGGCGTGCCGATACATGAGTCCGCATCGATCGCCAGCATCCGCTCAGCGGCGCGGTTGCAGGTCGTGATCTGCCCTTCCGCGTTCATCGAGATGACACCGGTGGTGATATTGGCCAGCACCGCCTCCATGTAGCGGCGCCGCTCATCGAGCTCCAGGTTGGAAGCCTGCAGGCTGTCACTGGATTGCTGCAGGCTGTCCTGGCTGGCACGCAAATCGAGAGTCATCTTGTTGAACGAATCCACCAAGGTGCCGAGCTCATCGCGAGCTTTCACGCGCACCTGGTAGTCGAGGTTTCCGGCAGCGACCTCGCGAGTACCCTCGGCCAGCTCCTGGATCGGCAGTGCAACACCCCTGGCCAGGTAGAGGCCCGCCCACAGGGCGGAGAAGACGATCAGCAGTGTCATCAGCAGGAAAGTGAGCTGGTAGGCCGTGGAGATCTGCTGCTGCTGGTCCATATCCTGGAAGTAGGACTGGTACAGCGCCTCGATGTCTGCCGCCTCGCTCACCAGCCCCGGCGGCAGCCTACGCACCGTGACCACAAGGCCTTCGACCTCCTGGCCATCGGGCGAGTAGATGGGGACGCCGGCCCGCACCAATATGTTGCCGCCCGGCTGTGCTTCCTGAAGGCGGAACGGTTGCCCGTTGAGGGCGAGAGCAATCTGCGCCTCGGGCACCGCAAGGATGTCGGCGATCGGAGGACTCGGGCTCGGCAGACGCTCCGTTTGGGAGTCGCCATCGACGGGCAAATCGCTGGCAAACGGTCCATCCGGGTCAACAACGGGCTCGATGAGCAACTCCTCGCCCGCGTAAACAGTAACGGCGTCGAGCATGAGCAGGTCCCTGCGCCGCTCCACGTCCCGGGCTAGGAGTTGCCAGGAATCACGCGACAGGAGACGTCCCTCGCTGATCATCTCAGCCAGGTCCTGCGCTGCGCCCAGGAGCTGTTCCTCCTGATCAAGAGCACTCTGGCGTGCAATCTCACGCGAGCGCTCCACGATCTCCTTGGTGGTCGTTGAAAAAAGCGCAGCGACGCTTCTTTGGATCAGGTTGGATGCGGTAAAGAACAGCAAAACGGATGGCACCAACGCCATGCCGACATAGGTAACCACCACCTTGGTGCTGAAACGAGACCCGAGCTTCCCCCTCCGCCGGTCGACATACAGCTTGATGACGTTGCGACCCAAGACGAACAGCAGAACCAACAAGAGCAGGATGTCCAGCACGATGATCGAGAGCAGCAGCGTGCTGGAGAAGACGGGCGCCAGGGTGGCGGGAGAACGCTGGATGAGGACCTGCAGAGCGAGAAAGCTCGCGACGAGCAGAACCAGCACGCCAATGAGCGATCGTCGCTGGCGTAGCTCTTTGATTTCCTCAGATGGCGGGTTTGCGCTCATCGCCTCTTCTCCAACGGGAATGCTAGCCGAGGTAGGGCTCGGGCGGCAACGCGAGAGTGCAGATCAACCAGGCGACGCTGATGGTCTGTGGCGGCGGAAAACTCGCGGCGAAGGGTCTCAGACGCTCGCAGCAGCCAGCTCGGGGCTGCTCGCGGCGACGTCGTAGACGACCTCTTCCTCTGCCAGAAGGCACCAGGCTTCCGGGGCTGCCAGGATGGCCTCGACCAAGGATGTGTGCATTGCGTGCCCAGCGCGATAGGCCACAACGTGACCTAGCAGCGGGGCGCCGAGCAACACCAAGTCGCCGATGGCGTCGAGGATCTTGTGGCGTACGAACTCATCCTGGAAACGCAACTTGTTGTTGAGGATCGAGTTGTCGCCGATGACGACGGCGTTGTCCATGGAGCCGCCCAGGGCCAAGCCGTTCTGCCGTAGCGTCTCGACCTCCTTGAGGAAGCCGAACGTCCGCGCCGGAGCGATATGCTCGGTAAAGCAGCGAGAGTTTATGACGAAGGTCTGTCGCTGCTCCCCGATCAGGGGATGTTCGAAGCTGATGGTGTAGGAGATCTTGAAGTGGTCTGCCGGGTAAACCGCGACGAACTTGTCGTCCGCCTCAACGCGAATCGGTTCGAGGATCTTGATAAACTGCCTCGCCGTTGGCTGGTTCTTGAGGCCGGCCTCGTGCATCAGATAGATGAACGGCGCGGCAGAGCCGTCCATGGCGGGAACCTCGGGGCCATCAACCTCGACGATCAGGTTATCAACGCCGAGCCCGCTGGCGGCTGCCAGGAGATGCTCCACAGTGCTGATCGAGATACCGTCGGCCGAAAGCGTCGTTGCCAGGTTGGAGCGGCTGAGGTTCTCTTGTCTCGCCGGAATCTCGACGCCGTTCTGGTCGAGACGCTTGAAAATGATGCCCGTATTCGGCGCAGCAGGGCGCAGGCGCATTTCCACGCGTGCCCCGCAATGCAACCCGATGCCAGCGCATTGGATGTCGCGCCGCAGTGTCTTCTGCTGCCTGTTCATCCACATCCCCCGGGACGTTGAACCTCCCCCTACGCCCAATGAGTCAAGCAAGATCGGTGCCGAATTATGGACTAATCGGGCAAGCCTTTGCAAATCAAGGGGTTCCGAGAATTCAGGTGACTTTCTCAGTGGCAGGTTGT
>JAUWTE010000040.1 GCA_030609765.1 Acidobacteriota bacterium | reverse complement strand
CAACGAGGTGGGCCCGGATCAGATCTTGATCAACAACGTCTGTCCTGGCCATACGACGACCGACAGGCTCGAAGAGCTCGCACAGGCGGCATCTTCTCGTCAGGGGTTGTCGGTGGCTGAGGTCTACGCCTCCTGGGAGCGGTTGTCGCCGCTGCAGAGGCTCGGTAAGCCGCACGAACTGGCCAACTTGGTCGTCTTTCTGGCCTCCGACATGGCCTCCTACAGCAACGGCACGACCATCGCCGTCGATGGTGGCAGGCAGCAGGCGATGACATAAACCGCAGGCCAGCCCGGGTTTCTCAACGGGTCGCGCCTAATCCTGGCGGGCGGCCAGGCGGCGGGCGGTCAGGCCCCGATAGAGCGACATGGCGCCTCCCCAGGTGGCCAGACGCAGCCAAATACGAGCTGCCACATAGGTCTGCTGAGCGACGAAGAGCGCGAGCAGGCCTGCGCCAGTTCCCTCGATCACCCGTGACGATCCCCAGTAAGCAGCCATGAGGGCAGCGCCCACCGACACCAGCAACAAGTACAACGTGGCTACCCGCGGGGCGTTTCGCAGCACAAACCCGAGGGTGCGCGCCGTCTCGATGATCATGGATCTGCTGTCCCGGACCACGGTGCGAACCTTGGCGTAGTCGAACAGCAAGCTGACCGAAAAAAAGAGCGCCACGATGACCACGCTACGGATCAGGTGTCCCCACCACGCCTGTGGCTGCAGGCCACCGTTGTCGGAGAGACGCTCGACCATCTCGAAAAGAAGGCCGTCGATCCAAAACACAACACCGTAGAAGACCAGCGAGATGAGCACGAGGCGGAAGAAGCGGCCGAAATAGATACCACAGGAACTGGCGAAGCGAGCCCAGAATGGAAATCGCTGGTCGCTGTACAGAAACGCCAGGACGCCGCCCGCCAGAAGGACGTGCAGCACCAGATAGAAGGCCCCCGCAACCCACAGACTTCCCTGCCAAGCCGCCAATGCCGCTCCCTCCGCGAAGCTGAAGTCGGTCCACCAGGTGGCCGTGAAGCCCGAACCGAGCTGCTCCGCACTCGTGCTGAGCGCCGTGTGGTCGTAAATCATGGCGTAGAGGGGCGCCACCAAGAAGAGGGCCACTGAGAGGTTGATCAACCAGAGCCAGAAAATCACGGCCTTGTTTTGCCAGGCTCGCCGGATGCCCCACCACATGGCCCCCAGAACCGAGGGCTGAAGGGCGCCGGGGCTACTCGTCCCGCGTCCCATCTGATCGTCGAATTCACTCTTCTCGACAGACATTGGCCGACTCCCTATGCAAATAGACTGAACCAGTGGAGAACGTTCTGGAGCCAGAACAGATACGTCATCGTCAATCGCTTGGCCGCGACGTCCGTTGGCTCGGCGATGGCGCCATCGTTAGTGAGATTGGCGTCCAACCACAGGGGGCGCCCTGGGTAGATCTCGGCACGGCTGACCGGAACGGGCCGCTCGTACTGGAACTTCTTCCAGCGATACTTTCCATCCCACTGTTCGGTTTGTGTCGAGCCGTCCTCGAACGTGACGAGCAACTCAACCGGAAACACCACATCGCCATAGCGACGCACCGCCACCTGGGAGACGTAGACCTCCTCTGGCGTCGTATCGGTAATCAGATAGTCGACCCCATAGTCGAACAGACCCGAGCCCCAAACCACCTGCTCGAAAAGTTCGGTCATATCCTCGCCCGTGACTTCGTTGACAACTGCCAGAAAGTCACGCCCGGTGGGATGACGAAACCTCCAACGCTCGTGGTAGGTGCGCATGACGCGCCCCCAGAGCTCCTCACCGAAGTACGACTCCAGCATTTCGAGGAAGGCAGCAGGTCGCGGGTATGAGTTCAGACCATAGGAGGACCGCGTGAAGAAATCCCATCCGTCGCGCTCCATCTGGTCGGCAGTTGGCCCTTCCAGGTAGCCACGCCGGTGCTGGTCGGCGGCGCCTTGCCCGACACCGCCCGGAAAGGTGATCAATGCGAGGTCACGAAAGAAGGCCACGGCATCTGTGCCACGCCCTCGCCAGGGCGGCAGCGGGATCACCGGAATCGCCGACAGGTTCACCGGAACGAAGCGCTGGAAGTTGAGCCCAGCCACCTGGTATGCGGGCAGGGCGGGCCCGTAGGCAATCTCGCCGATCTTCGTCTCGGAATAGCTGTTGAAGCCTTCATCCAGCCAGGCATGCTCGAATTCGTTGTTCGCCACCAGGCCATACCAGAACTGATGACCGAACTCGTGGATCGTCACCCCCTCGGGCGAAAGCACCCATTCGGGGTTCCAATACGCCGCCCCGCCCGTGAAGAGCGTCGGGTACTCCATGCCGCCGGCGGTGCTGCCGGGCTGTGGGTCCACCACGGTGAGCACGTCGTACGGATATGAGCCGTACCAGGTGCCGAAGTAGTGCAGCGCGTGTCGGGTGGCGGTGAGGTAGCGGTCTCCGTAATGGGCGTGCTCCGGCTGCAGGAAGAGCTTGATGTCGACCGGATGCAGACCAGGCTCCTCGAAGCGATCCTCCACGACGATCACGTCACGATCGGCCAGCCAGGCGAAGTCGTGCACATCCTCCTGGTAGTGGGTCACCGTGAAGGTGCCGTCGCCGTTGTCGCGCTCGCTCATCCGCTTGCCGGTGGCTCCGATCTGGTACTCCTGCGGCGCGGTAATGGTGACTTCGTAGACGCCGAAATCGGCGTAGTACTCGGTAGGTGCGTGGTATTGGTGACAGTTCCAGGCACCGTTTTCGTACACCCCGATCTTCGGGAACCACTGCACGATGAAGAAGAAGTCGTTGTAGTAGCCGGTGCGCGCGAAGCCCTTCGGAATGCGTGAGGTCCAGTCCATCTCCAGAACCGCCTGCTCACCCGGCCCCAGCGGCTCGGGTAGCCGCACTCGAAAAACCGTCTGATCGTCGGCGTTGTCGTCGTCCGGCTGCATGTACTCGAAGGTGGGCATCAAGTCCGTGCCGTCAGCGAGCTCGATTCGTTCCACATCGATCCAGCCCCACTCCTCGATGCCGGCGCCGCGACCACCACCGCCTGAACCGGTCATCTCCTTCATGAAGGTCGACTGGTCGTTCTTGGCGGCGTTCCAGTAGAGGTGGAACCAGAGCTCCTCGATCTGGTCGGAGGAGGTGTTCGTCCAGCTCATCGTCTGGGTGCCAACGAGCTCCTTCTCCTCGGTCAACAGCCGCACGTCGATACGATAGTTGGCGATATGCTCGGAGTGTTCAGGTAGCTGCGAGAGGGCAGGGGGAGCCGGCGTGGGGTAGGCCATCACGGACTCGACGCCTACCGTTTCCCCCTCCCCGGGTGGCATTGCTGCCGTGGCTGGAAGGAGCGCCGCCGACAGCGCAACGGCAATGGCGACGACGAGCAGGGCGGGCGGGAAGGACGGTGCTTGGCGCATAAGGCAACCTCCCGCGAAAGGTCACCAGGCCTCCTGTGCGACCTGTCGCTGTCTTTTCGGCGTGGAGTGGCGTCGGGGGGAGGCATCCGCCACCCCCGACACCGGTACTTGCCTACAGGTTGATGCTTTCCTCGATCTCCCTCTGCGAGACGTGGAGCCGGTAGGAATCGTACTCGTGCAGCTTGGTTTCGATGAGCGTGTCGAGAACGTCGTCGCCCAGCGTTTCGCGCAGCAACTCGGACTTGTGGGCCTTCTGCACAGCGGCGTACAGGTCGTGAGGCAATGACTGGATCCCCTTCTGTTCACGCTCCATCGGCGTGTAGTCATAGAGATCGTCGGCCACGGGCTCGGCGAGCTCGTACTTTTCCTCCAGCCCTCGCAGACCGGCAGCCAGCATCACCGAGAAAGCCAGGTAGGGATTGCAGGCAGCGTCAGGAAAGCGTAGCTCGATGCGGGTGGCGACCTCTTTGCCGATCTTGAAAGTGGGGATACGCACCCGTGCGGAACGGTTGCGCTGGGCCCAGGAGATGTAGACGGGGGCCTCGTAGCCCGGCACCAGACGCTTGTACGAGTTGGACCACTGGTTGGTGACGAGACACATCTCCTGCGCGTGTCGCAGCACCCCCGCAAGGAAATACCGCGCCGTTTGCGACAGGTGGTGCGGATCATCCTCCGAATAGAAGGCGTTGCGCTCTTCGTCCTTGAAGATCGACAAGTGCACGTGCATGCCGCTTCCGTTCTGATTCGAGAGAGGCTTCGGCATGAAGGTGGCGTGAATACCGTTACGACGCGCGATCTCCTTGACCAGCCACTTGTAGGTCTGGAGATTGTCGGCCATCTTCAGCGCTTCCGTGTACTTGAGGTCGATTTCGTGCTGGCTGTGAGCCACCTCATGATGCATGTACTCGACCTGGATATTCATGGCCTGCAGGGCGAAGCGAGTGGCTTCCCGGAAGTCGTCGCCAACGTCGACCGGCACCATGTCAAAATAGCCGGCGCGGTCGAGAATGGTCGGCGTGCCGTCGGCCTGGAAGTAGAAGAACTCTGCCTCTGGGCCGATGTTCATGTGGGAGAAGCCGTGATCGGCGAGGCGCTCCAGAGTGCGCTTGAGGATGACCCGTGGGTTGCCGGAGTAGGGGCCTCCCGTCGGTGTCCGAATCTCGGTGAACATGCGAATGCAGCGCGCCGGGCCAACGGGAAACGGGATGAACTCGGCGGTCTCTGGGATCGGAAAGGCGACCATATCGCTCTCTTGGATGCGCTGGTAGCCTTCCACCGAGGAACCGTCGAAACCCATTCCTTCTTCGAATGCGCCTTCGAGCTCGCCCGGCGTGATCTCGAACATCTTCAGAAAACCGAGTACGTCGGTGAACCAGAGGCGGATGGAGGTGATCTCGTGCTCTCGCACATAGTCCATCACTTCCTGGCGCGAGGTCAGCGCGAGGCCCGAGGGAACGCCGTGCTCGATGGGGACACGATCCCTGACATAATCGATCATGTCCACCGAGAAGGACCTCACTTGCTGAATATAATTGTTCCCTGCGTGATCCATACTTATTGACCCCCAAAAAGGAGATTGGCCCGGGAGGGTCGCGTGTGCGAAACCCCTGATACCGAAGTCAGACTCATCCGCCTGCGTGAGCGCCAGATTACGGGGGGCGCCGGGGAGCGTCAAGACGCCCCCATCAGGTTAAGGGCTGAATTTCAGATTCAGCCCTCGCCGTCCGAAATCTTCGTCGGTTGGGCGGTAGCTGGAACAACTCGAGGGCGGCAGCCATGACGGGGCCTCTGGCGCTTGGCCTGCTCCTGGCCTATGGCGTGGGTCTCGCCCTCGTCGGGCTCTGGCTGGGGCGCGGCGTCCGGCGATCTTCCGAGTTCTACGTCGCGGGGCACAGCCTGAGCCCGGGTTTGCTCGCCGCCACAGTGCTGGCTGCCAACATTGGCGCCGGATCGACGGTGGGTACGACGGGGCTCGCCTACGAGATCGGAGCTTCGGCCGTCTGGTGGGTCGGATCCGCGGCGATCGGGACATTGATCTTGGCGCGCTGGGTGGGACCCCGCATGTGGGAGGAGGCACGTGCCCGCGGCTGCTACACCGTGGGGGACTATCTGAGCTCGCGCTACGGGAGCGCCGTTCGCTCTCTGGCGATGACAATCCTGTGGATTGGCTCGGTGGCCATTCTCGCTGCGCAACTGGTGGCCATGGGAGAGGTCCTGCACGCGGCCTCCGGTCTGCCGCGCTCGATCGGGACGATCCTCGGCGCCCTCGTGGTTCTGGTCTACTACGGTGCCGGGGGCCTATGGTCGGCCAGTCGTGTGAACGTCGTGGAACTCGGGGTGAAGCTCGTGGCATTCCCCCTTGCCCTGTTGATGACCGCAAGAGCCATCGGTGGGCTCGATGCCGTGCGCCTCGCCAGCCAGAACATGGGGAGCGCGGGTGCCGCGTATCTGTCACCCGTCGGCATCGGTTGGCTGGGGGTGCTCGGCCTCGTCGGAGTGCTGGCGCCGTCGTTCGTCGTTTCGCCCGGCTTGTTGCAGAAGGCGTTCGGCGCGCGCGATGCGGCCACCGTGCGGCGCGGGCTGACCCTCAGCGGCATCGCCCTGATGTTCTTCGCGGTCATTCCCGTGGGACTCGGCATGCTGGCTCGCGCGCACTGGCCTATCGTGGAGAGTGCCGACAGCGTCTTGCCTCGAATCCTCGTCGAGGTCCTGCCCACAGGACTGGGCATCTTCACATTGGCGGCCGTGCTCTCCGCGGAGCTCTCGTCGGCCGACGCCGTTCTGTTCATGCTCTCCACATCTCTGTCGAAGGACCTCTACCAGGGCTATTGGAATCCGCACGTTGATGACCGCGGCCTTCTCAGGGCAGGCCGCGTCGCTGCCTTCGTGGGACTGACCCTCGGTTCCCTTGTGGCCCTGACCTTCACCTCGGTCATCGGCACGCTGACGATTTTTTATGGGCTCCTGGTGATCGCTCTCGCGGTGCCCCTGCTGGCCGGCCTGTATAGCTCTCGCCCTTCCCAGCGATCGGCACTGGCCGCGATGATTGTTTCGCTCGTGGTCGCTGCCATTGCCATCGTGGTCACCGGAGGTCCCACGCCGGCTGGCTTCTGGCCCTACCTGCTCGGTGTGGCTGCGGGTGCGGTCGCCATTCGTTGGGTGCGCTGAGCGAAAGGGAGCGTTGCGCAGAGCGAGAAGAGTGGCACACTAGCTTAGTGATGAGTGACCCTCGCGGGTGCCTCGATGTGCGATCGAGGCACCGTGGACAGAGATGCGAGGCGTCGCGACCCAGCCGACCATGACCCAGCGTTCAAACCGCCCGAGTTGGAGGCAAGGAATTGGCCGAAGCTAACGGCAAGCTCTACGTCGATGCGCGCACCCTGTTGTTGAACTCCCTCCGGCTCGCCCGACGCGTGTGGGCTGACGGGTTCCGACCCAATTACCTGATCGGTATCTGGCGCGGTGGCACGCCTCCCGGCATCGCGATCCACGAGTTCTTCCGGTTGCAGGGTGTCGACCCCTACCACACCACGATCAAGACACAGTCCTATCACGGCATGCAACGTGGCGACCGCGGTGTCGAGATCAAGGGCCTCGAGCACGTCATCGACGTCATCTGCGCCGACGACAGAATGCTGCTCATCGGCGACGTCTTCGACACCGGACACACGATGGTGGCCATTCTCGATCAGATCCGGACACGCGCCCGTCGGAATGCCCCACAGATCAAGCTGGCTACCGTCTATTACAAGCCGGCCAAGAACGAAACCGACTTGGTGCCGGACTACTGGGTCATCGATGACAACCGATGGATCGTATTTCCCCACGAGCTCGAGGGCCTGAGCGACGATGAAATTCGCGAGCACCATCCGTGCCTGGCCGATCAGCTACCCAACGGGGGAGGTGCCCGATGATGAGTCGCAAGGCCTGCTTCTTGGAGACCGCCGTCGTCATCTCTTGCATCGCAGCGGTCCTCATGTCGGCTACCCCGGCCGGTGCATGGGGCTTCACCGCTCATATCATCATCACGCGTGCCGCCATCGAGGCATTGCCGCCCGGATTGCGGGCATTCTACGAGCAGCACGCCGACTTCATCGCGGCGCACAGCAGCGACCCGGACAAGTGGCGCTGGGATGGCCTCGATTGGGACACCGTCTGCTCTCCCGAGCGCGGCTTCGCGGCACTCGAAGGCGATGAACGGCCACGGCATTTTCTGGATGCCGATGCCGTCGCGCCCTATCCCTTCGGCGAGATTCCCAGGGACTTCAGCCAGTACCAGGAATTGGCCGGCGATGAATGGGAAGATTGGGGCAGCGCTCCCTGGACGGCCGCTGCCTACACGAGCCTGCTGCGCGACGAGATGGCGGCAACCGAGCCCGACCTGCATCGTCTGCTCTGCCGCAGCGCAATCCTGTCGCACTACGTGGCTGATCTGTCACAACCGTTCCATCTGACCGTCAACTACGACGGTCAGCTCAGCGGGCTGCGCGGCATACACTCAAGGGTCGAGCGTCATTTGGTCGATTACTACGACGAAGTCCTGATTGCACGCGTGCGTGCCTCGGCACCCCAGGCATTGATTCTCGACAGTCCCATCGAGGCCACCTTCGAGATGCTCGTTGACGGATATCCTGCTGTGCACGCATTGCTGCGAGCCGACCTCCTTGCGCAACGTGCAGCCCCCTTGGATGACAGTGGATCTGCCGGAGACAATCCCGCCTACATGCGTGAACTGTGGAAGCTGAGTGGCGATCTGACCGGCGCCCGCATGGCCTACGGGGCTGAAAAGGTGGCGAGCTTCTGGCTCACGGCTTGGGACTCGGCGGGTAGGCCCGACCTGCGGGCGTTGAGCACGGGTAGCGCCCCGGACCAGGAACGGTAACCAGACCCATCACACTTTCGCCAGGCCTGCTAGCCCCCGACTCCGGTCACGGAGGCGATTGCCGTTACCCCGCCTTCCTCCGTAATCTGGAAGACGGACCCAGCTTGCGGATCGACGACGAGAAGCGTGTTGTCCGGGCCGAGGGCAATGCCCTGCGGGCTGACCAGTGGCGCACCCTGCGCGAGCACCGTCACCTCGCCGCTCCGCGTTACCTTGAACAGCGCGTGCGCGTAGCCGTCGCTCACCACGAAGGTGTCTTCATCGAGGCGCACGACGTCGTGCGGGAAATCGAACGGTGCGCCGCTGGCGATGGTGCTGATGTGCCCCTCACGGGACAAGTGGAAAAGGGCGCGTTGGCCGTGTGATACGACGACGAACCCGTCATCGCCGTCGGCGACGATACCCTTGGGGCTGCCAAGCTCTGCGAAGACCGTCACCACGCCATCGAGAGTAACCCGCAGAATTGCCCCGATCCCTCCTCGCAGGTCGGAAACCAGAACCGACTGCTCGTCGAATACCGCCAGCCCTTGTGGAATATCGACCTCGGTGGTGATCAGTGACAAGTCGCCCTCTGGCGAAACACGGTAGATACCGAACGTTCCCGGATCGGCAACGATCCAACCCTCCCCATCGGGCGCTTCGACGACGGAGCGGATTCCGTAGAGCGGGGTGCGAGGGAGGCCCTCTCCCGCCGCAATAGTGGCCACGGAGCCGTCGAGGTCGACGCGCAAAAGGGCATGCGCCTTGAAATCGGCAACTACCATGGACCCATCGGAAGCCACGATATCGACTGGATAGGAGAGCCCACCGGACTCCTGCTCAGAAATCGCTGGCGACGGCAAGAAAAGCATCATCGCGCAGACCACACCTAGCAGGCCCGACGCCCATCCAGGGATGCGTCGAGCGACCTCGATCCGAAAAGAGAGGGTGCTCATTTCACGGCCCATCGGTTCCAGAAAAGGTACCTACCCGCCGAGATGTACGGCAACTCGGCCTCTATCGGCGGCAAGCTTAGCATGCCCCATCTCCGTCAGAGCCAATGTCGGAGCGCCCGTCTCTGCGCCGACGCAGCGCCCGTGATGCCTCTGTCAATACCTCTTCGTGCAGCTCGGTCTCGAGGCAGATCTCCAACGCGAGCGTCGCCTCCTCTGAGTCGATCTCGCCCAGGGCCCAGGCGGCGTGACTACGTACCAGTGGCTCGTCATCGCCAAGCGCACGTCGCAACGCCGGCACGGCGGTCGGGTCGCCGCTGTTGCCGAGCGCGACTGCGGCGTTTCGGGCTAGTCCGGATCGTTTGGCGCGTAACACCGGACTGCCGCGAAACCTTTGCTTGAACTCCTCATCGCTCAAGCCGAGCAGATCCTCGAGTCGAACGGCCTGCATGTCTCCTCGTGGCGAAAACTCCGCCGCCAGCCTCGACGGCAGTGCAAAGCGATTCCACGGGCACACGTCCTGGCAATCGTCGCAGCCGAACACACGATTTCCCATCGATCGACGGAATTCCTCGGGGATGGGTCCACGATTCTCGATGGTCAGGTAGGAGATACAGCGTCGGGCGTCCAAGACGTAGGGGGCAACGATGGCTCCGGTCGGACATGCACCGATACAACGCTCACAGGTACCGCAGCGATCGAGATGCGGCGACGCGGCAGCAAGGGGGAAATCGACCAGCAGAGCGCCGAGGAAGAGCCAGGAGCCGCGATCCTGGGTGATCAGGTTGGTGTGCTTGCCGATCCATCCGATGCCGGCATGCTCGGCCCAGGCTTTCTCGAGTACGGGGCCCGTGTCGACGTACCAACGGCTGTTGCAGTTCGGAAGCCAATGGCCGACACGTTGGCCAAGAGCTTCGAGCCGCTCACCGACAGCTGTGTGATACTCGCGTCCCCATGCGTATCGAGAAATCCCTGCAAGATCAGGCCTCTTGGCACCGCTGTAATCGGGGTAGTAGTTGAGTGCCACCATGATCACCGAGCGCGCGTGCTCGAGCACCCGGCGGGGATCCGCGCGACGTTCGGGATTACGTGCCATCCAGTGCATCGAGCCATGCATGCCCCGGCTCAACCACTCTTCCAGACGCACCGCCGCGGGCAGATCTCCGATGGCGGCAACGGCACAATGGTCGAAGCCAAGCTCTAACGCGGTTTCCACCACGCGGTCGGTGATCTCCTGTGGATCCGTCGCGGCGCCGGGCGCGGTTTCTTCATCGATCTCCATGGTGATCTACTTTGACACGGCAGCTCGCAATTCTCATCGGGTCTCCCGGCAGGAGCGGCAGCCGTGCGCCGCGGACTCTCGAGCCGGAGAAGTTCTACAATCAGCGCCATGAAGATGTGGCAAGAGAGTGCCGGTATCCTCGATCGTCTGCAGTCAATTCACGACAGCGGTGACGATGCAGCGATTGCTGTCCTGGTGCGGATCGAAGGATCCTCATATCGCAGGCCGGGCGCCAGGCTGCTGGTCAGCAGCGATGGATCCAGCATTGGAAGCATCAGCGGGGGTTGCCTCGAGGAGGATGTTCGGCAAATCGCTCTCGAGGTGATGGCTGACCGCACGCCACGGCAGCTCCGGTACAAGACCGGTTCGGACGATGAAACGGTGTGGGGGCTCGGCCTCGGCTGTGACGGAGTCGTCGACCTGTTCGTGATTCCGACGAAGCTCTCCGCGGCCATGAATACGGTTGCCAAGCAGCGACAGTTGTTCCAGGGCAACGATCTGTTTTGGGTAGCTACGGTCGTGGATGTGTCATCGGGAACGAGCGATCCGGGCCGCTCGATCGTCGTTGCCGACGGCAATATTGTTGCCGGAGGAAGCGGCGATGCCGAGCTCGATGGGCGCATCAGGGCTCTGACTACTTCCTCGATGGGGACCGGCACCGGGCTGTATTCGTTCGATACGGCGACAGTGTTTCTCGAAATCAACATCCCGCCGCCGAGCTTGCTCGTTTTCGGCGCTGGCGACGACGCGATCCCCTTGGTCCACCTGGCAGCGGATGTGGGTTTTCGCGTTGTGGTGGTCGATCACCGTGCGAGCTATTTGACGGCAGATCGCTTCCCGGACGCCTGGCGCTTGGTTCACGGCCGTGACTCCGGCTCTCTCGCGAACATACCCTGCGGCGAGCATTCCTTTGCCGTAGTCAAGACACACAGCCTGCACCGCGATGCGGAGTGGGTGCGCGCGCTGGCTGCCATCCCGCTGCACTATGTCGGTCTGCTCGGGCCGCGCGATCGCAGGTTGGAGATCATGGCCGACCTCTCCGAGGACGAAAGCCGATGTGTCTATGGCCCGGTGGGACTGGACCTCGGCGCCGAGGGTCCCGAGCAGGTGGCGTTGAGCGTCGTGGCGGAGCTGCTCGCGGTTGTCACCGGGCGAAGTGCGGGGCATCTGCGGGATTTCGAAGGCCCGATCCATGCCAAGCCGTCTCTCGAGCGGTAACGGCGTGTCTGCTCGAGCTCCGAGGATAGCGGGAGCCGTTCTCGCCGCCGGCTGCTCCTCGCGGATGGGACGCAACAAGCTATTGCTCGAGTGGGAGGGGGAGTCCCTGCTGAATCGGGCCGTGAGAGTTGCCGGCGAGGCCCGCCTCGATCCTCTGATTGTTGTAGTGGGGTTCGAGGCCGATCGTGCGGCTGAGATGCTTGCCGGAGAGCCATGTCGCATTGTTTTGAATCCCGCCCACGATCTCGGCATGCACTCCTCTGCCGCCGCGGCCACCGATGCTGTCGCACAGGAGGCCGAGGCGCTGCTCATCATGCTTGCGGACATGCCGCTGGTCACCGCCGCAATGCTCGAAGAGGTTCAGGCGGAGTACGTGAGCGGCGGCAACCGTCTGGTTGTGTCCCGGTACGGTGAGGTCGTTGCCCCGCCCACTCTGTTCGATCGCTCCATCTTTCCTCACCTGCAGGCCATGGAGGGCGGCAATGTGAAGACGCTGATCGAGAGGTTCTGGAGTGACGCCGCCGTGATCGATTGGCAACCCTCATTGCTGCGAGACATCGATACGCCGGACGATTTCGAGGGCCTGCGCGCCGACACAAGCTGAGGAAATCGAGCAACGATCCCCTCCCGGAGGGTGCCCTTACGTTGAGCGCATCCCTGGCGGACACTACACTGCAACTTCCATGAAGACGGGAGGCGGTTCCGACAGGACGATGAGGCCCTTCGGGGAGCTCATTCCTTTCCACCGAGCGCTTCAGGTCGCTGTCGACCTGGCAGCCCAGGTGGATGGCACCGAACT
>JAUWTE010000456.1 GCA_030609765.1 Acidobacteriota bacterium | reverse complement strand
TACGCGGAGCTGAGCCCCAAGTATGCCGCAAGTCGGACGAAGATACCGTGTACTCTAGGAATGAGGTCGCAGGGCCCCTGGCAGACGCCCCCCAGAGATGAGGAGGCTCGCATGAGTAAGCATGTTCTGCGGCTGTTCATAGTAGCCGTTGCCCTCAGCCTGATCTCGCCGGCGCTTTCCTACGGCCAGGAGTCCGACAAATTCGAAGTCTTCGGCGGGTTCTCCGCCTCCCACGTGGATGTCGGTGATGATCCCTTTGGTCTCGGATCCTGGGCCTACGGTGCCATCGGCGAGCTCACCTGGTTTGCCACAGATTGGTTCGGGCTCGGCGGTGAGGTCGCCTACCACCAGTACTCGCCCGGCATCCCTCCCAACATCTTTGTCGGTGGAAGCATCGGCGTATCGCAGACCACTTTCCTCGCGGGCATGCGCTTCCGCTACAAGAACTCGAGTCGGTTCGTACCGTCGGGACGAGTGATGATGGGCGTGGGCCACGCGAGCGCCGCCGTCCGGCTGACGCCCCGCCCCGGGTGGGGGCCGCCTTTTCATCACGACGACAGTGACAACGCCTTCACCGTGGTACTCGGCGGTAGTCTCGATATCAACGTCTCGGATCGAATCGCAATCCGCGCCATTCAGCCCGACATCGTGATCACGAACTACGGCGACACCTCCGCGGATCTCCGCGTCTCGACCGGACTGCTGGTGCGCTTCTGAGCAACCTCAGGCGGCCGATTCCTTCTCGACGTCCCAGCCGGGAAAGACAATCACGGCTGGATGGCATTTCAAAGCGCGGGCGAGCACCTTAGCCCGCTCGACGCCGAGCCGGATCCGGTCGTTCTCGATTGCCGAGATAGTCGACTGGGGGATTCCAGTGAGTGCCGCGAGCTGATTCTGGCTCAACTCCTGGAACTCTCTTTGACCTGATTTGATGGTCACGGGGTGCCGGCAGGCTAAGATATCGTTGGTTCGCCTCCGAAACCGATCAATTCAGAGCCCGAAAAGAACATGGAAACCCGAGACGACGACCGCATCCGAGGCCCCGACTTCATCCGCGCGATGATCAACCAGGACGTCGCGAACGGGAAGCACGGCGGACGTGTGGGCACGCGCTTCCCGCCTGAGCCGAATGGCTACTTGCACATCGGCCATGCAACCTCGATCTGCCTGAACTTCGGCATCGCTGGCGAGTACCACGGCACGTGCAACCTGCGCTTCGACGACACCAACCCGACTACGGAGGACGTCGATTACGTCCAGGCAATCGAGGCCGATGTCCGCTGGCTGGGCTTCGAGTGGAACGGTGTGACGCTCTACGCCTCCGACTACTTCGAGCAGCTCTATGGATTCGCCGAGCAGCTCATCCGTGACGGCAAAGCCTACATCGACAGTCAGACAGAAGAGCAGATCCGCGAAAACCGCGGCACCGTGACCCAAGCCGGCGTCGGGAGCCCTTACCGGGACCGTTCGGTGGAAGAGAACCTCGATCTGTTCCGCCGCATGCGCGCCGGCGAGTTCGACAACGGCGCACACGTGCTGCGCGCCAAAATCGACATGGCGGCCGCGAACATGAAGATGCGTGACCCGCTGCTATACCGGATCCGCCACGCACATCACTACCGCACGGGCGATGACTGGTGCATCTACCCGATGTACGACTTCGCCCACCCGCTGTCTGACGCGATCGAGAACATCACCCATTCGTTGTGCACCCTCGAGTTCGAAAACAACCGCGCCATCTACGACTGGCTGGTCGAGCATGTCGATGGCGTGGGCGATCCAAAGCAGACGGAGTTCGCCCGGCTCAACCTCGACTACACCGTGATGAGCAAGCGCAAGCTGATGCAACTCGTCGACGAGGACCTTGTAGAAGGCTGGGATGATCCCCGCATGCCGACGATCTCCGGGCTGCGGCGGCGCGGGGTCACGCCCGAGTCGATCCGCGGCTTCTGCGACATGATCGGTATCGCCAAGGCCAACAGCCGCGTTGATATCGGCAAGCTCGAGTACTCGATTCGCGAGGATCTCAACCAGAAGGCGCCGCGGGTGATGTGCGTCTTGCGACCGCTAAAGGTCGTGATCACTAACTACCCCGAGGGGCAGGTCGATGAGCTCGACGCTCCCTACTTCCCGCACGATGTGCCCAAGGAGGGCTCGCGCAACATCCCCTTCTCCCGGGAGCTTTTCATCGAGCGCGATGACTTCATGGAAGACCCGCCGAAGAAGTTCTTCCGGCTGGCGCCTGGTCGTGAGGTGAGGCTGCGGTACGGCTACTTCGTCAAGTGCGAAGAGGTGGTGAAGGACGAAGTCACCGGCGAGATCACTGAGCTGCGTTGCACCTACGACCCGGAGACCCGGGGCGGCTCGGCGCCTGATGGCCGCAGGGTCAAGGGAACGATCCACTGGGTTTCCGCGGCACGCGCTGTCCCCGTTGAGGTGCGCCTCTACGATCGCCTCTTTACGGTGCCCAATCCGGACGAGGCGGAAGATTTCAAGACCACCTTGAATCCAAAATCTGTCGAGGTCGTCACCAGCGCGCTGATCGAGCCCAGCGTGGCGGGCACGCCTCCGGGAGCTCACTTCCAGTTCGAGCGCCAGGGCTACTTCTTCACCGATACCGTCGATTCCACGGGCGAGAGGCTGGTCTTCAACCGGGTCGTGGGGCTGCGCGATACCTGGGCCAAGGTGGCGGCGAAGACTGAGGAGCAGAAAGAGACGACTGCTGCTCTTGCGGCCCCTGCGGCCTCTACCGAACCCGATTCAACCCCTCCAGCCACGCCGCACGCACCCCCGCGCACGGCAGCCGAGGCCATGATGGACCTCCTCCCCGGCGACGAGGGTGGCGTATCCGGCCCAGCCCCTGGCCCGAAAACCCCGGCGCACCACTCCGACCCCGCCGAGGCTATCAGGGAGGGGCGCGGCAAGACCGATGTGCGTGAAAAGGCGCGCACCGACGATCCCCTGCTCGCGGCACGCTTCGAGCGCTACGTCCATGACCTGGGCATCCCCGAACCGCAGGCCGACATTCTGAGCGGCGATGCAGAGGTGGCCGATTTGTTCGAGGCCGGCCTCAGTGCACATGATAATCCCAGAGGCATCGCCAATTGGATCACCACAGAGGTCATGAGGGAGCTCAAAGATCGACCAATCGGCGAGCTGAAGTTCGGTGGCCTGGAGATCGGCGCCCTGGTGGCCCTGATCGACAGTGGTGAGATCTCGGGCAAAATCGCCAAGGATGTGTTCACCGTGATGCTCGACAGCGGCGGCGATCCAGGTGAAATCGTTCGCGACCGGGGTCTCGCGCAGGTTTCCGATCGCAGCACGCTCGAGCCGATCATCGACGCGCTGCTCGCTGCCCACCCCGCCAAGATCGAAGAGTATCGAGGCGGAAAGACCGGCCTGCTCGGCTTCTTCGTCGGCCAAGTAATGCGGGAGACGCGCGGCACGGCCAATCCAGAGCTCGTC
>JAUWTE010000403.1 GCA_030609765.1 Acidobacteriota bacterium | reverse complement strand
CTCTCATCGGACCTTCCAGCCGTGGGTCTTTTCGGGGCTACGCTCCCAATCACAATCTACCGAATCGGTTTCAATCCGGCATGTAAAGAGGCATTGGCCCGGCGGCCTTTCCCCTGGTGCAGCCGTCTGTTCCCAGGCGTGTACCGCTCACCAGTGACTGGATTTTCCTTCCCGCCGTAGATTCAGGAAGCGGATAGGAGGACACTTATCAAGGAGATGAATCGAATGTCCAGCTTCCACATCCCTCACGGCTTCCTGGTCGGCGCCGTCTTGTTCCTCGGGGCCTGCTCAGAGCAACAGGAGCAGGGTGTTCAACCGTGGGAACGGACCGTTGAAGATATCCGATCGGAAATCGGCCTGGTGCGGGCGGGAAAAGATCTCACCCCGGAGAGCTGGCCCGGCGGCGCACGAGTCGCGGTAGCACTCTCCTTCGACTTCGATTCTGAGACAAACGCTCTTAGAGACGATGAGCACTCTCCAGGCGAACACTCCAGGGGAGAATATTCCGCTCGAGTTGCCGTCCCGAGGATCCTCGCCCTTCTCGATGAGCACGCCGTCCCTGCCTCTTTCTTCATTCCGGCCGTAACCGCACTCCTGCATCCGGCCGAAGTCGATGCCATCGTGGCCAAAGGCATGCACGAGGTGGGCATGCACGGCTGGATTCACGAGCGCAACTCGCTGCTTCCAGAGGAAACAGAACGTGAACTGATGAAAAGGGCGTATGACCTCCTGACAGAGGTAACGGGGAAGCCACCGGTGGGGATTCGAACTCCCTCGTGGGACTTCAGTCGGGCCACGCTCAAGCTCATCCGGGAACTGGGGCTACTCTACGACAGCAGCCTCATGGCCGACGACCGACCGTATGAATTGAATGAGAACGACGAACCGACCGGTGTCGTGGAGCTGCCGGTGGAGTGGATGCTGGACGATTACCCCTATTTCGGCTTCTCGCGGTTCGGAAGCGTCAGACCCCATATCAAACCCAGGGACGTTCTCGAAGTCTGGTCGGCCGAGTTCGAAAAGGCCTACGAGGAAGGGACGATGTTCCTCCTCACCATGCATCCCAAGTACATCGGGCACCGAAGCCGCATCATGATGCTCGAGGAGCTCATCGAGTTCATCAAGTCGCACGAAGGCGTCTGGATCGCCACGCACGCGGTTATCGCGCGTTATGTGGCAGGGGAGTTTGGCTGACCGGAAAGGCAGCCCAGAGAGTCCCTGTAGTTTTCGGCGTTTTCTTTAAGTGCCCTGGGCGGGACTGAGTTGCGGGGCCGATGGCCCCTCACTCGTCTCGCGGTCCAGCTGAAACGTTTTTCCCGGTCTTTCAGGCCGCTCGGCTCGAACCCGCAAGGGAGTTATCCCAGAGGTTTTTGAGTCCAAAACACCAGGGTTACGACACAATTGCGGCACAGTCGCTGAGGATGAAAGACCGGGAACTGGTCGGGTTTTTCGACGAGGTCGCCTCAAGGCTCAGGCCCACTCCACATCATCCCGATACTCTTCCAGCAGGGCCTAGCGGGGGTGGTCGTGGAGGGGATGGCCCGTCAGTGGTCGGGTGCTAGGCGCTCCAGTGCCCGGCGTGCCTCCTCGACCCAGGGTTGGAGCTCGGGATCGGCGTCCTCCCAGGCCTCGACGAAGTACGCGTACTCCTTGGCAGCCTTCCCGTACTCTCCCATCCCCTCGTAGGCCCGGGCCAGATGGTAGTGCCGGTGGGAGTAAGTGTCGTCCCACCCGGCAAGGTAGGGCACGGCCTCCTCCCAGCGCTCCAGCTCCATGAGGGCGTAGGCCAGGACCGTACGTACCCTCGGGCTGGCCTTATAGCGCCTGACTTCCTCGAGCTTCTCGACAGCGGCTTCCGGATCGCCCCGTCGCAACAGCCCGTAGGCCTCCAAAGCCAGGATGTTGGCTTTCCCCTCCCAGCCTGAACTACCGTCATCGACTCCCCGGCGCCAATGGTCCCAAAAGACTTCGACCGCCCTGGCATGCTCGGCCCAGCGCCCCTGAGCCGCGGCAAGAAACGCCGCACAATACGCAGGATTAAAGTTGCTCGTACTGTCGATCTGGCTCAATACGGCCGCCGCTTCTTCCAGCCGGTCCGCAGGCACAGGGAACCCATCAATGTGGGCATAGACGGGCTCGCAAACGCGGTCGTGGGTGGTGGCCTGCGGTCGATCGAGGTACTCGAGGGCTTTCCCAAGGTAGCCCCGGCCCATGGCCGCGCCATGAAACAGGGTTCTGGTTCTCCGTGGCAACTCATATCCACGCCTTTCCTGTGCCAGGTGCACCGCTTCGAGCTGGGGCCAGAAGCGCGGATGAGTGAGAGGGGGGGCCACTGGCAGGAAACGGAGTAGCTGGAGATCCACCGTGTCGAGGCTCCCGAGCGCCCGATCGCGGTGCTCTTGATCGCCGAAGGCGAGGTCGAACCCGAGCTCGAGACGGCGAGTGTGGAGCGCATCGGCACTTGCAAGCCGCTTGTAGTCTTCAATGAGACGGGCCGCCTGCGCGCTGTCCGGATCGACTGCAAAGGCCAGGTCGACAATGTGCACACGATACGGGGCGAACTCGGGATCGAGCTCCACCGCCCGCGTGAAGCATCGCTGGGCGTCCTCCACACTCACCGGGATCCAGCCCCTCTGGCCGTAGTACAGGTAGCCCAAGATGAACCAGGCCTCGGCGTAGTCGGGGTACGTGCGCAAAAGTCGTCGAAGCAGCTCTTCCGCCTCCTGGAGAGCCCCCTGCTGCCACGCGTGGACCGCCCGCACGAGAGCCGCCTTGCGAGGCGGCAATCTGTCAACCAGGCGCATCGCCTGCTCGAAGGCTTCGCGAGTTGGGGCAGCGAGGTCCCCCTCTGACCAGCCGTAGGCATTGCCCAGCCCGTAGAAGGCGAGTGCGAAGGTCGAGTCGGCGGCCACGGCCCGCTGGTACGCTGAGCTGGCAGCCTCGAAGTCGCCGCGCCGGATTAGCGCCTCGCCCTCCACCCATGCTGTGAGCGCCGGAACCGAGGCCGTCGTCACACTCGCCAGATCGACCGGCGGTAGCTCGCTCGCCTCCTTCCCCAGCACGACCACGAGTGATTGGACGGCCAAACGGTCCACCAACCCCAGGACGCTGTCGGGGGAGCCCTCGACCTGGACCGCGCCCATCTGAGCCCCGCCCTCGGTGTCGAAGATGTCGGCCGATAGCCGCACCTCCTGACCGATCGCCACAGCCGAGCCGAGGAGCGCGTAGCGGGCCCCGGTGGCCCGCGCGACCTCTATGGCCGTTTCGCGGTCCGCCTCGCTGCCCTCTGGTACCTGTTCGTGCCAGCGGGCCAGTACCGTGCGGCTGTCGATGGTCCGTAGCCCACCCACGCCGTTCATATCGGTGGAGAGGAGGACTACCATCCCCTCGCGCCAAATACCTAAGCCCTCGCCGTGGACGCTGAAGGGCAGCACGGCGATTCCCGGTGGGGCGCGGTGGTCAGCCGGTCTGGGACCGTACGGCCAGAGGGCGACAAACGTGACCGTGCCCACCACGGCCAGGAGCGTCACCCACAGGCGGCCACGTACTTTGAAGCGTGTCCTCACCGACGCCGGCGCCGCTCCTCCAACCTCCGAAACCGCCGTGGCCGGGACTCCCTGGACAGCTGCGAGCCCGATCGCGTTGGCAGGATCGGAAAGCCCAGGAACAGAGGGTGTCCTTCCGTACGGAGACGAGCCCGGAGACGTTGATCTCCGGATCCTCTCGACCAGGCCTTGAGTCTCGGCGGAGGGCTGCAACTCCAGAGTATCCCAGAGCTCCTGTTCGAACCGTTCGCTGAACCGAACCGCTGCAGCCCGGTCTCCCGCTTCCGCCAGCGCTTCGATGAACCGACGGGCCTCGCTCTCGTCCGTGCAGACGTGGGAAAGGGCCCGTTG
>JAUWTE010000004.1 GCA_030609765.1 Acidobacteriota bacterium | reverse complement strand
GATCATGGAGCCATTCTGGCTTCTCGTCGGCCTCGCGGTGGGCCTGAGCATGCTGCCAGCGGAAAGCTCGACAGAGGCGGTGGAGCCTGAGGCTGCTCAGTCATGAGCTTGCCTGCAGAGCTCACGGCACGATCCTGCTCGACTGTGATCGCTTCACCGAAACAGCCCGGTCCTGGGGTCCTGAGGTGAAGATCGCCATTCTGATCTATGCCTACGAGCCCTCCCTCGGAGAGCTAGGCGGAGTGAGAAAACCCATCGAGCTCGCCAAGGGCCTCGAGGCGATCGGTCACGAACCGGCGGTCTTCGTCCCTGATTTTTTGACGGTCGAAGCGGGGGCGGTGGAGGTGGTGCCTTATTCCACGCTTTCCACGAGGGTCCTGAGAGCATTCTCGGCGTACATCTCCATGAGCTGGAAGCTGTGGCGCCGATCGAAAAAAATTCCGCTCGACCTCGTATATCTCAGGACGAGTCGGAACTTCGTCACGGGTCTTGTGACCCGCTGGATAGGTGCTCGTTTCGTCTTCGAGATCAATGGAGACGCCTTCGGGGAACAAGGATGGAGCCAGGGACTACTGCGCGGAATCAGCATCCTCGCTGCCGATTGGATCAACTGCAAGCTCGCCCACCAGGTCATCGCGATAACACCTGGACTGGGGGAAATGGTGCAACGGCGGTACCGGGTGCCCGCGAGTAGGGTGTGCTGTATCGGCAGCGGAACCAATCTGGAAGAAATTCGGCCTCTGGATCCTCGACGATGTCGGGAGGACCTGGGTATCGACGCAAGCAGCCCGACCGCCGTCTTCTTGGGCGTTCTTTATGAGCATCAGGGAGTACAGACTCTTATCTCTGCGATGACGAATGTTGTCGCCCGAGAGCCTCGAGCGCGCCTGGTCATCGTTGGGGATGGCCCGATGATGGCGACTTTGCGCAATCAGGCCCATTCGTCGGGCCTCGAGGATTCGGTGCTTTTTGCCGGATCCGTCAGCTATGAGCAGGTTCAGCGCTACCTGGGAGCGGCGACCTGCTGTGTGGCTCCGTTTCTTTCCGGCCGAGGAGAAGCTTCGCCCCTGAAATTGTTCGACTACATGGCCGCTGGGCGCCCCATTGTGGCGTCGGAAATACCTTCGATCCGGGATCTCCTCGAGGCCTCGGCTGCAATCGTTGCCGTCCCTCCCGAGAACGCCTCGCGCCTCGCCGAGGAGATTCTTCTTCTTTTCGGCGATCCGGCCCGATGCCAGTCGCTCGGCGAGGCTGGCCGCCGATATGTGGAGCAGCATCGCGGTTGGGCACAAATCGCCGAGAGAATGATTTCCGCGTGTTCGAACGACCACGAGGGTGAGAGGAGACAAACCGCTTGAGCTCGGGTCACGATACGGGCAGCCAGCCGCTGGACGCGTTCGAGGGGAGACCCCTGAGCCACTTGTTGGCCCGGAACACCGGCTTCAACATCAGTGCCTCCATGGTCACCCTCGTTGCCGGCCTGGTTGTCTCGCCGATCCTCTTGGCTGCGTTAGGGACGGATGGATTCGGTCTCTGGGCGCTGCTGTGGGCAATCACCGGGTCATTGGGGCTCGTTGATCTCAGACTCGCGACAGCAATCACTCCTCTTGCAGCGAAGGCCTGGACTCGTCGTGATCACGTTCGACTGAGCAATCTCGCCCGCACGGGAATGGGCTTCTATTCAGTCCTGGGATTGGTCGAGATCAGCATTGCGTACGCGCTCGTGAACGTGCCCGGACTCGTGTCATGGATCCCGTTGTCGATCAGGGATGAGGCGACGACGGGCTTCGTGCTTGCTGTGGGCGCCTTTGCCCTGCGCGGTCTTTCCTCGGTTCTGATCGGCCTGCTCAATGCTCTGCAGCGATTCGACCTCCGGTCGGTGATCACGATCGTCTCTACGGTACTTCGGGGTGTCTCGCTAGTGACCATCGCCCTTGCGGGAGGGGGAGTGGTGGCGCTGTTGTGGGCCGAGGTTGCGATCGGCCTCTTCCAGTTGATCGCGGCGGCAGTGACGGTCCGGCTGATCCTGCCCGACCTCGCGTGGCTTCGCCCCCCTGACATGGCAAGTCTCCGCGAGTTGGCGCTGTTCGGCGGCAAGCTCCAGATCGCCCATGCGGCTCACCTGGTGAGCTTCCAAGCTGACAAGCTGCTGCTCACCTTCTTCCTCGGACTCTCGAGCGTCGCCTACTACGAGATGGGATCGAAGGCTGCGGGATTCAGCCGCACCCTCCCACTCTTGCTGATCTCCGCTACGTTGCCGGTGGCTTCGAGCTTGGACGCGCTGGGAGATCGTGAACGTTTGTGGCGTTTGTACACACGCGGTACCGGCCTCCTGATCATGGCGGCCACACCCATACTCATTCTCGCGTGCGTAGGGGCAGATGCCATTATGTTCGCGTGGGCGGGCATCGAAGCTATCGAAGCCCGACAAACGCTGGTGCTCTTGGCGGTCGGCTACTATCTGAATCTCGTGACAGGAATGGTGAACACCGTCTCGATCGGAATTGGCAAGCCTGAGCTGGAAATGCGGCGGAGCTTGATGGTCGGCCTGTTGAATCTGACGCTTTCTGCTTCGTTGATCTATCTGCTCGGCTTCATCGGCGCACCATTGGGCACCGTGATCTCGTTGGCTGCGGGCTCTTGGTATGTGATTCGCTCGTTCCACAGGATCCTCGGTAGGCCCATTTCCGAGTTTGCAAAGCTGTTTCGAGCCCCGCTGCTCGCGGCACTCCCGCTCGGCGGAGTCACATGGCTTATCCTCCGGGTAACCGACGCCACCCGCATCAGCACCTTCGTAGGCCTATCAATTTCGGCCCTCGTGCTCGGTGCCGCGTACCTGGCGCTCGCGATCTTTCAAGGCACCCTGAAATGGGAGTGGGTTCAGGCCGCCCGATCCGGCGGTAGTTCTGGCTAGGAATCAACCCAGGACGATTTGACGACATGCAGAGCCGGGATGAACAGGGCTTCATCGAGTTGGATCTATCGATCGTCATCGTCAGCTACAACGCGGGAGCCTCCCTCGAGCAGTGCCTGCGCTCCCTGGGCCCGGCGGCTGGTGATATCGGGTGGGAGGTCATCGTGGTCGACAATGCCTCGGTTGATGGCACTCCCGGTCGACTGAAGAGCGAGTCTCCAGGCGTCCAGCTCGTGGAGAATGAAACGAACCTCGGCTTCGGCAAGGGATTCAATCAGGGCGCAGCGAGAGCGAAAGCGCCGTTTGTCCTCTCGTTGAACGGTGACGCGGTACCTGAGCCAGGCTCGCTCTCGATTCTCGTGGAGGAGATGAGAAGAACCCCACGGGCCGCAGCCACGGGACCGCAGCTGTTGCGACCGAACGGCCAAAGCGCGGTCTCTGTCTTCAGATTCCCGACACTACTGCGTCCGACTTTCGATACTCGCCTCGCCAGGATCTTCGCGGGGGAACGATTCTCCCTCGGCTACCCGGCCGGTGACTCTCGCCTCGAAGATGGGGGAGCTGTCGACTGGCTCAGCGGCGCCTGCCTGCTGTTTCGTAAGGAAGCGCTCGACGATATCGGCTACCTCGACGAGCGTTACTTCATGTACTTCGAGGACGTCGATGCTTGCCGTCGATTGTGGGACGTAGGATGGGAGGTCATCTATTGCCCCCGTGCTCGGGTCGTCCATGAGGGGGGCGGCAGCTCGTCCGGGCTCGAGCGCAAGCTCGCTTTTGAAAGACAGCGCAGCCGGTTGATCTACTTTTCAGAACACGAGGGCCGTGCTTCCAACGCTCTGATGAGATTGTGGACTGCAGCTGCATCGATCGGGCGCGGCCTTCGCTCTCTGCTGAGCTTGCGGCTTGATCCTCTGAAAACAGAGGCTCGGATCCTGCTCATGGCGCTTCGTGGCGTGAGGGATTGAGCCCTCCCCTGGGATCCTCCCCGTCCAGCTACTCGCCCTGTTCCATCAGTGTGTCGTTGCGCCCGACGATTCTCCCGTCGCGGTAGATCACCCGATACCGGGGATGTTCGAGGTGTGATTCCAGCACTTCCGGATACTCGCCCACCAGGTCATCCGCGCAGCGGGTGAGCAGCTTCACATACTCATTGACGAACCGCGAACATGCCGTGGACAGGTCGTCAGTGCCGAGCTCGGGTCCGATTCGACTGCGAATGAAATGCTCTGCCGTCGGGTACTCGGACCGATCCTGGCCGAGCCACTCCAACCAGTAGTAACGAAGGAGCATACCCGCAGCGCTTTTCACATTCACATGAAACAGGCAGGGAGTGTCCCATCTAATCACCCGGTAGTACTTCGGCACCTCGAGAGTGTCGTACTGCATGGTGAAATCACGCCACCGCTCATGTTGGTCCACAACGAGCGATTCGATCCTCTGCACTTTTTTCCGCACGGCTACGTAGCGAGCACCGCCAGGGGTGAAGACCTCGGGATCAAACCGAACTCTGCGGTCCGGCACCTGGTGGAACAGGTCTCCGTCCAGCTCGACGGCGGCAACTCGAACGAGGAAATAGCGTTGGCTGTCGAGCCCGAGAAGAAATTCCCGGAGATGTAGAATCGAGTTGTCTCCGGAGGTTCTGGCGACAAAATCGGCATCCCATCTGAATACCCAGCGGCAGGTCGCTTCCTCCAACCCGACGTTGGATAGCTGAAAGAAATCGACTCCCTCAGCCGCAATCACTCTCATGCGGTCACCGAGCTCCCCGCGACAGCGCTCAACCGCCCTCCTCGTCCGGTCATCGACATTGTGTTCGAGGACGACGATTTCGTCGGCGAAGTCCTTGATCGAATGGATGGAGGGTTCCACCCATTCCTCTCCACTGGTCACGCGGACAATTGCGCTCACTCCCTCCCGTTTCTGCTGCGGCGCTCGAACGAACCCGAGGCGGGGAGACCACGAGAGCAGCCGTCGCGAAAAATCAGAGATGCGTTCGCGCAGCAGGCCATCTGAAGGATCTGCGTTCCGCTCTCGATACCCCCGCCAAATCGATCTCGCGCGGCTGCCTTCTGGCTGACTCACCATGGCGGTCTAGATTTCTGGTGGATTGCGGCGCGCCAGGAATGCGAATAGGCGACGAAGTAGATGGAAATTGTAGGCGACCTGGCTACGGTAGCGAACGAGAAGGCGCAGAACCGAGTAAGGAAGGTATGCCTCGATGAGATGTTCCTGCCGGTCGGAAGCTCGGCAGAATGCACCCACGGCATCCTGCCAGAGCGAGGCGTAGGGCCCGTCACCCGACAGGGTCCGCTCGAGTCCCCTCACGGGATGGGTTCCCCTGTAGGCGTTGGTCACCAAGAAGAAGCAAAGATCGAAAAGTGGCGAACCGTGGAGCTCCGAGAACTCCCAGTCGAAGACGAGCAAACCCCCTTTTTCATCGAACCAGATGTTGGCTGCCGTGAAGTCCCCGTGTTCCATTACAGTCGGCAGTCCGCTGCCTATCCGCACGGATTCTGAGCAACAGCGGATCACCGCTTCATGGAGACTGGCATCGAGCACCTCCAGGGCTCCTCGACGCACCTCCTCCGCCTGCCGGACCAGCTTGTCCTCTTGTGCCGGCTCGCCGATGGTCTTGGCATGCAGCCCGAGAAGCCACTCCACCGCGAGACGGTTGTGTTCAGGTTCATAGACCTGAAAAGCGCGACCGCGGAGGAAGGGCTCTCGAAACACCGGCAGCCCCGCTGCCTCACTGCGCTCCAAGCGAATGTTGTTCATCTCCGCGAAGCGGACTTCCTGACGCTCGAGCGACTTCGCCAAGTGCGGGAATCGAGGGTACTTCAGCACAGCCTTACCTCGACCATCGGAACCGGAGAGCACGAATGCGTTACCGCTCTCGATGCCGCCTCCTTTGTGGAAATACGGCTCTTCGATTGCACCCTGGCTTGTGAGCAGTTGGTCTCGGAGCTTGCTCTCTGCCGCTCCCTTGTAGGCGTAGATCAGGAACGATGGGTTGCTGACCCGCAGCAGATCGCCGAGCAAAGGGGCGTTGATTAGCCACAGAAACAATCTCGACTTGATATCGCCTCGGACCTGGACCCTTTGAGCAAAATAGGTCGAGAGGAACAAACGGAAAGACTTCTTGTCCGACAGAGGTCCGGAGTAGCGAGGGAAGCTGTAGGACGGCCACGCCCAGCAGACCTCTAGATCCTGGAACCCGGCCTGGTGCAGAAGCTTGCGGTAGCCGGCTGAACTATAAGTCCAGGTCCGGTACTCCCGCCAATTCGCGTCGTCCCATTCACGCTTGTCGCCGAGCTGAGCGTCTCTCGAGCTCGAGAAGAACCGAACTGCCCAGTTCGCAGCCCATCGCGGCAGCAGGCTCGTGAACCTGAGGCCGCTGTGATCGCGGTCCCCCGCAAAGTAGTTCCAGCCGTACCTGTTTTCGATGCCGACATAGACCGCCCCCCCGGGCCGCAGGATGCGCCGGATGCCGCTCAGGAATTCGAGCTGGACGTCGCGCGGGTTGCCGGTTGCCTGCATCGCCGCTGTCCATTCGAGGGTACCGTTCAGCACCACAAGATCGAAGCTTTCGTCTTCGAAGGGCAGGTCGAGCATGTTGGCGCGGAGCAGGCGGACGTTGTCTGCCTCTGCTTCCCGCAGCCGCGCCTTCTGGAAGTCGACGCGCTCCCGCACTGATTCCAGCGACCACACTTCACGATAGAAGCCTGACAGGAGAAGGGACAGGGTTCCCCAGCCGCTACCTAGGTCGAGACAGGTTTCAGCGGCGGCAGGAGAGTAGCAGTTGAACAGCCAGTCGATTCTCGTCTTGCTGACGAGGTACTGAGCCAAGTCGGGATACCGGTCCGCGAGCCACAGGACCGCTGCCGACACACCCTCGGTCTGAGCGAGATCGATAAGCTCGCGCATCTCGTCGACAGGCACTTCCGACCAGAAGAACTCCGACTCACCAATCAGATCGAGCGCGCCGCCGGCGCTGGGGAAATGGCTCTCACATCGCGTGCAACTGAAGTGATCGCCGCGATTCTTGAGCTGCCCCCTGCATTCAGGGCATAAGAGCGTCACGCTCACCGTTTCACCTCACCGTCCTCGGAGTGAAACCGCACACGACCTGCTGACCCGGTTGCGACCCAGCGCGCCAGTCGTCGATTGCCCTGGGAGTCGGGAACAACATATCAATTCTCGTGAACAGAACGAAGACACGCCCAAGAACCCGGCTGGATCTTCATTCACCCTCCTCGAGCCCCACCGAGAAACCAACCGCCATCGTGTTGATCGGGCTGCAGAAGAACCCTGGATATCTGTCGAGTTGATGAGGCATTCGTGGCCGAGGAGAGAAGAACCTGTGGCTGAGCCCATCCGCGTCCTGCAGATCATGGCTGACGCCCAGCCGGGCGGAGGTATGACCCAGATGCTCCAGTTCGTGCACTGGGCCGATCCGAACCGAGTCGCGTGGCAGTTCGCGGTTCCCGATGACGGCCCCCTTCCCGATGCTCTGCGCGCTCTCGGAGCCCGCGTGCACACCTTGAAGATCCGGAGCCGCTTCGATTTCGCCGCGATCCGCTGGATCACGAAGCTCTGTCGTGAGGAGCAGTTCCAGGTTGTACATAGCCACAACGTGCGGGCCAACGTCCATGCGCGTATCGGCGCCGTGCGAGCGGGCGTACCCGTGCGAGTCTCGACAATTCACAACTCGGTGTTTGCGTATGATGTCTCGTTTGCGAAGCAGCGCTTGTACGCGGCGGCGGAACGGCGGACGGCGGCTTGGGCAACGAGGATCATCGCCGTTTCCGCCGGCATCGCCACCGAGTTGATCGATCGCTATGGCATCAATCCAGAGAAAGTGACCGTCGTTCCCAACGGCATCGACCCCGATCGCCTTCAGACCACTCGCACTCCCGCCGCGGTACGCGAGGAGCTCGGAATCGACATCTCCGTGCCATTGGTCCTGCAGGTGGGCCGGCTGACCTCTCAGAAAGGGTTCGATCTCCTGATCCGAGCGCTGGTGCCGGTGCGACAGCGCTACCCTGATGTCCAGCTCCTGTGTATCGGTGAGGGACCAGATCGTGCCCCCCTGGAGGCCCTCACGGCCAGCTGCGGCCTCTCCGACTGTGTTCACTTTGCCGGTCATCGTGAGGATGTGGCGGACTTGCTGACCGTGGCCGACATCGTCGCCCTGGCCTCGCGATCAGAGGGCATGCCGTACACCCTCTTGGAGGCGATGGGAATGGGCCGGGCGGTCGTCGCAACCCGGATCGGCGGCATCGAAGAGGTTATCGAGGACGGCACCACAGGGGTGTTGGTCCCTCCTGAGAGTGCGCCGGCGCTGGCGAGCGCCATCATGGACCTCTTGGCCGACTCGAGGCGCCGCGAGAGTCTCGGCGACTCGGCCCGCGAACAGGTCATGCAGTACTTCACTGCGGAGGCCACCGTACGGGCTGTGGTCGCGCTCTATGAAGAGCTAGTGGACCCCGAACGTGACTCTGAGACGATCTCATGACTCTCCTGACGCTCGCCGATTTTCTCTCCTTGGATCGCTCGGGTGGTCTCGGCAGGGTCGCATGGGAAAGCGCGAAAGCGCTTTCAAACCTGGGGTATGAGTCGATCGTGGCTGAGCCCAGGCAAGAGACGCCGAGCGAAGGCGAGCCCATTTCTGGCGTCATGACCTTTCGGTCGAGCAGCCCCCCCCACCTCGGAGCCTCCGAGTTCCTGCGCCCTCGAACCGACCTGATCGACGAGCTGATCGAGAGACTCAATCCGTCAGCAGTCATCACCCACGGCCCCCTGAGCGGCTGGACCTGGGCGCGGTGTCGTCATCGAGTCAGCCTGGCCAACCTGGCGGTGTTCCACTCCGGGTGGGGGGACGAGTATCGAGTGGAGCACGAGTCCGCCAGCGGTAGGCTCGGCGGCTGGCTGCGTGACCGTGCCGAACGACACGTGATCCGCCGAGCAAACCAGTACCTGACACTCAGCGCGTTCATGGCGGATCGTCTCGCCGAGTTGCACAAGATTCCTCGGGCGGAGATTCACACGGTCCCGGGCGGCGTCGACCTCGAGCACTTCTCTCCCGCGGAGACCAGGAGCCAGATCCGGAAGCGCCTGGGCTGGAAACAGGGCGTCCCGACGCTGATCTCCGTCAGGAATTTGCGCCCTCGGATGGGACTCAACAATTTGCTCGAAGCCGTCGCGCTAGTGCTGCCCCGCGTACCCGATCTGCGTGTCGTCCTGGTCGGCCACGGACCTCTGCGGGAGGAACTGCTGCGGTCGTGCCGCAAGCTCGGTTTGGCGGAGATCGTGGAGTTCGCCGGTTTCGTCGACGACGCCGACTTGCCTGACATGTACCGAGCCGCGAATCTCGCGGTCGTCCCGACGGCGGCTCTCGAAGGCTTCGGCCTGGTGATTCTGGAAGCACTCGCCTGCGGCACCCCCGTCGTGGCAACCCCCGTGGGAGGAATCCCTGAGATCCTCACTGGCCTGGACGGTCAACTCATGAGCAGTGGCACCAAGGCGGCGGACATTGCCGCAACCCTTCTCCTCTGGCTCCTGGACGAACAAAGGCGGGCTGCCGTAGCGGCGCGCAGTCGCACCTACGTTGAATCACATTTCACCTGGCACCGTTTCGCAGCCGGCATCGTCGAGGCCCTGGGCAATGACCGATAGGCATCTCGGCAGTGACCAAGGCGGTGGAAGTCGGACCTGTCCGGTCTGTCAAGGAGCTGACCTGTTCGATTTATCGGTCCGCAGGACGCCGCCGTTGCTGCGCTGTCGTTCGTGTCGTTTGATCTTTCGTCGCGACCCTGTTCACGCGGTCGTTGATGAAAGGATGAATCGAGAGAGGCTGGGACGGCTGGGAGAGGCTCGTCATCCCATTTACACCTCGACGCTCGAGAAGCTGGGCGTCCACCGCCGGCTCGGTACCTTGCTGGATATCGGCTGTGGGAACGGGTATTTCGCCCGCCTGGCGCATCAGAGCGGTTGGCGGGTGGCAGCCTTCGACAGCAGTGAGTACTTGTGCCGTCAGGCTCGTGGGTTCGGCACGGGTATGGTGGTGCGAGCCTACGCTCAGTCGGTGCCCTTTTCTGAGCGACAGTTCGACGTTGTCACTCTGTGGGATGTCATCGACCACCTGGAGCACCCCATCCCAGCCCTCACAGAGGCCTTGCGGGTGTTACGCCCCGGCGGCCTACTGTACCTGAGGGTCCGAAATGGACCCATTCACGTGGGCCTGCGGAGACTCCTGCTCGTGCCGAAAGCGGCCTCGGTCATGCACACCCAGATGTTTTCGGGCAGCAGCCTGGCGACTGCCCTGAACGTTGCAGGATTCACGGAGATCAGAACGGACGTCTCTTCTTTGACCACGGGCAACCCGTACGCGAGCCCGGCACAGCAGGGAGCCGGGACCCTTAAGGCCTTCAAGAACCTCTGGAGCGCGGGTGCCAAGCTGACCTCGCGTCTGACGCACCGGCACTTGCTCCTCGCACCTTCCATCCAGGCACTTGCGAGGAGGCCGTTGGAGTGAAGATCCTACACGTCATCACGCGCCTGGATCCCGGAGGTTCGGCCGAGAACACGCTCCTCTCCTGCCGGCACCTGGCTGACAAGGGCTGGGAGGTAGTGTTGGCGGCGGGGCCCGGGAAGACCGAGGACGTAGGTTGGATCGAAGCGTCCGGCGTGCCGGCGGTTATCGTTCCATCCCTGCGCCGGGATCCCCACCTCGTCGCCGACCTGCGTGCCTTCTGGCAACTTCTGCGCCTGATGCGCCGCGAGCGCCCCGATATCCTTCACACTCACTCCGCCAAGGGGGGCGTTCTCGGTCGCTGGGCCGGTTGGCTGGCTCGCATCCCGCATATCGTGCACACGCCGCACGGGCACGTCCTATATGGCTACGCGAAGGGGTTCAAGAACTGGCTCTACCTCCTGGCCGAAAGGGTCACGGCCCCCATTACCGACCGTCTCGTCGCCCTCAGCGAGGGGGAGCGCAGGGAGTCCGTCGAGCACGGCATCGGCCGTCGGGAGCAGTGGGTAGTGATCCCCAGCGGCGTCGAGCTGTCGACTCTGGACACCAGCGCAAAGCCAGAGTCGGCCGTGCCTGATTCTTCGGTGTCACCGGGTCCCGACCGCCCCGTGGGCATCGGGACGGTGGCGCGCCTCGAGCACGTCAAGGGTCTCGACATATTGGTGCGAGCCACGAAAGAGCTACGAAACCTGATGGCCGACCATCGCTCGGACTCGCCCCTTGCCCAAGGCAGCCCTCGGGCCGAGGAGCCACCGCGTCCGTTTCATGAGCCCGATTCGACCTGGAGGATTTACATTTGGGGAGATGGGCAACTACACGGTGAGCTCGTTCGGCTCGCGGACGATCTGGGAGTTGCTGACCGTGTCGAATTCGTCGGAACTGGCGAGCCCGTCGACCAGTTCCTGCAGGGATTGGACATATATGTTCAACCCTCGCGCAACGAGGGACTGGGCAGAGCGCTGGTTCTGGCACAGGCGCATGGACTGCCGATCGTTGCAACGCGCGTGTGCGGCATACCCGACGTCGTACGCGATGAAGAGAGTGGGATACTCGTCCCGTCGGAGGATCCTCTCGCGTTGGCCGGCGCGCTGAGACGGCTCTTGCTTGACCCGAAGGCACGTGCTCGACTCGGCAACGGAGCTCAGGCCTGGATCGTCGAAACGGATGAAACTGGCTACCCTCGCTTCGGCCTCGACGCCATGGTCTATCGGCTGACAGATCTGTACGAGAAGCTCATGAGTCGGCAAAGCACGAAACACAACAAATGATCCGCAAAAGACAGTTCCAAGAGGTTCTGGGCGACTACCCGCCTCTCAGCTTCGAGGTGGTCGAATGAGAGCCTTCGCGAGCCCGATTCGTGTCCCCCGCAGGAGTCGGAGGCTGGTGCTTCTTCTGGTTTGTTGCACCGTTACCGCCGCTTTGCCGTCGTTGGCGAGCTCACCACCAAGCCCCGCCGGACCCGGACAGCCGGCCTCAGGTCAGCAGGGTCGCGAGCTGCGGCAGCTAACCGCGGCCGTTCACGTCCACACAGAGGCGAGCACCGGTGCTTACTCGCTCTCTACCCTGTCGAATGTCGCTCGCAGCGAGGGCATCGATGTGGTCGTACTGAGCGAAAACCTGCAGCTCGACTTTCGCTACGGGCCATGGCCGTTGCGCTATTTCTACGAGTTGCACCGGACCCTGCCGTCGTTGGGTCAGCACGGTATCGGCAACTTCTTGGCGGAGCTCGAGGAAGTGCAATCAGATCAAGCCCTCCCCCTGCTCCTGCCTGGAGTGGAGGTCATGCCCCACTACTACTGGACGGGAACGCTGGTGGGAAGAAACAAGACCCTCCACGACATGCAGCGCAACATGCTGGTTGTGGTTCCGCCGCCCGGGGAGGGCGACGCTGTCGAAGATGCTGTGAACCAGGGCAGAGAATACCTGCGGGGCCTGCCGGCAATCGGCAATCCTGGCGGCGAGCGGCACGGCTGGAAAAGCCTGCCTATGCTGCTGCCGGGACTCCTGCTGCTCGGCTGCGGGATCAGGCGACTCTCGCGGCGACAGTCTCGATTGCCCGTCTCCTGGCGCGGTGCGTGGCGGCTGTTGATCGGAGGTGACCACCCCCAGGTACCGATGAAAGAAGTCGCGTTCCGAGCACTACTTCTTTTCGGCGGCATCTATCTGTTGGTTCACAACTACCCGTATTCCATCCCCTTGCACAGTCACTACGACCGTGGTGCCGGCCTCGCGCCCTATCAACAACTGATCGACTACACGAAGCAACAGGGCGGGCTCGTCTACTGGTCGATGCCCGAGGCGTTCGACTACCACGACCTGAGCGCCGGCCCGGTGGCCGTGCGTCTCTCTACCGACCCCTACCCGAGTGTTATTTCGGAGACATCAGGACACACGGGGTTCGGCGGCGTGTATGCACAGGATGTCACCCTGCTAGATGCCGGAGATGCTTGGGACGCGAGCCTGACCTCCTACTCCCGGGGTGAACGATCGACGCCCCCCTGGGTGATCGGAGAAGGCGCCTTCCACTACACCGGGCAGGCGAGAAAGCGACTTTCTGATGTTCTGACCGTACTTTGGGCGCGGGAGCCAACTCGAGCGGCGGTTTTTGATGCCCTGGCAAGGGGCCGGAGTTACGCCTTGCGCCAAGATTGGCCTGAGAGTCTGAGGCTCAGAGAGTTCACTCTCGGGATACCCTCGACGGGGCAGCGGGCCTGGCCAGGCGACACGCTGGAGATCGACCTGAAAACAGAGGGCGTAGACCAGGGCGAGCTCGAATTCGACCTCGTAGTGGAGATGTTTTCGGAGTCGAACGCTGCGATGCCCGTGCATGTCGAGATCATCAGGCAGGGCGAGACCTATCTGGCCTGGGAGGAGATGACCCCGTTCCGGCGCAGCATCACTGAAGTGATCGGGCCTGGCGAAGAACCCATCTACTATCGCGTCATAGCGAAGGGCCCCCAGCCCCTGCTGGTCGTGTCGAACCCGATTTTCGTGAGGCGTCAGTGAAGACACTCGCCGCTCATCAACCGCAGTACCTGCCATGGCTCGGCTACTTCGACAAGATGGACCGAGCCGATGTGTTCGTTCTGCTCGAGAACGTGCAGTTCAAGAAGAACGAGTGGCAGAATCGAAATCGCATCCGCACCGCCGACGGCTGGCAGTGGTTGACCGTGCCCGTGCGCCACCGATTTCCCCAAACCATCGCAGAGGTCGAGATCGACGACCGCACGGCGTGGACGCGCAAGCACCTGCAGGCCCTGAAGCAGAACTATGGCAGGGCGCCGCACGTCGACGCCCTCATGCCCCAACTCGAAGCGGCTCTCGAAAGCCCCGGACCCCGTCTGGCGCCTCTCAACATCGATCTGGTCGGTCTCATCGCGGGTATCCTGGGCATCGATACTCTCACTGTTCTCGGCTCCGAGGTGCCAGCCAGAGAAGATCCCAATGCCCGACTCATCGACCTGTGCCGGGCGCTCGACGCGGACACCTACCTTTCCGGTGCCGGAGCCAGCGACTACTTGGATGCGGATGCTTTCGCGGCGGCCGGCATCGAGGTCCGATTTCAGTCGTTCGACCACCCTGTCTACGCACAGCGGTACCAGCCCTTCGAGCCCTTTCTTTCGGTCGTCGATCTCGTCATGAACTGCGGAGGGGAGAGCCTTTCGGTAATCAGATCCGGTAGACTTGGGGCCACAGACGACCGCACGTGAACGCCTGCAGCCCCAACGCGGGATTGACGATGCAGGAGAAGTCAATCCGAGGGGCCCAGCGAGAGGACCGGTGATGAGAATTCTCGCACTCGGCTGCCACCCCGATGACATCGAGTTCGGATGCGGCGGAACGCTCATCAAGTACGCCAAGGCTGGCCACGAGGTCTGCCTGATGGTCATGACCGAGGGACGCGCGGGAGGCGACAGCGAGATCCGCCGCACCGAGCAGGAGGCCTCCGCGGAGATCCTCGGCTGCAAACGGCTCTTCTGGGGAGGCTACCGCGATACGGAGCTGCCACTGAACAGGGAGCTGATCCAGAAGGTCGAGGGGATCATCGCCGAGGTCGGACCCGACTTCATCTTCGTCCACTACTTCGACGACACCCACCAAGACCATCGCAACCTGGCCAACTCGACCATCACGGCCACCCGCTATACCCGGAATGTCTTGTTCTACGAGGGCCCGACGACCAACAACTTCACTCCCACCGCGTTCGTCGACATCACGGAGGAAGAGGCAGACAAGATCGCGGCACTCGAAGCTCACGCCTCCCAGGTCGGAAAGACCAACATCGGGGATCTGAGTATCGTGGAGGTCGTTCACGCCGCCGCTCTCTTCCGCGGCACGCAGGCTCGGGTCAAGAGCGCTGAAGGCTTCATGCCTCTGCGCCTGTTCATCAACATTGACCAGGGAGAGTAGCCTTGCCCGCCCCGTCAGCACCGGAATCAGGTAGCGACGAGGGTTCCGTCACCCACCGTATACCTCACTCACGGCCGGCACTGGGCGCGCCCGAGCTGGAAGGGCTGCGGGAGGTGATCTCTTCGGGAGTGATCGCACAGGGCCCCCGAGTGGAGCAACTCGAAGACGCTGTGGGGAACTTTCTCCAACCGGAGGCAGGCGGGACAGCGGCAGGGGTCGCGGTGAGCTCGGGGACGGCCGCCCTTTATGTGTCGCTACGTGCCCTCGGGATCGATGCGGGCGACGAGGTGCTCTTGCCCGCGTTCGTCTGTGCCAGTGTCGTGCAAGCGGTTCGCGCTACGGGGGCAACACCTCGCTTCGTCGACTGCGACCCGGCAACCTTCAACATCGATCCCGCGGATGCCAGGGTGAAGGTCGGCGAGCACACGAGAGCCATCATTGTCGCTCATCTCTTTGGCCTGCCCGCCGATCTCGACCCGTTTCTCGAGCTAGGTCCGCCGGTGATTGAAGACTGTGCTCAGACGCTCGGCGCGCGATACAACGGGCACCCCACAGGGACCTTCGGCGAGCTGTCGATTTGCTCCTTCTATGCCACCAAGCTGCTGGCGGCTGGAGAGGGGGGCATGGTGCTGAGCTCGAGCGCTGACGTCCTCGAGCGCGCCCGCCGCCTGCGCAATTGCGACGACCCCGCGAGCGGTGAATGGGCCTTCAACTTCAAGATGTCAGATCTGCACGCCGCCGTGGGGCTGGCGCAGCTCGATCAGCTCCCACAGCAGTTGGCACGGCGCAAGGTGCTGGCGCAACGTTACCGAGCGGCGTTCGAGAAGCTGCCCGTGGGTCTCCCAGCCTGTCCGGATGACCGAGAGCATCAGTGTTTTCGCTTTGTCGTTTCGTTGAAGGATGGAGTATTGGAGCCGCTACTCGAGCGCTGCGAGGAGCTCGGCTTGGCGTGCCGGCGTCCAGTTGGATATCTGCCCAACCCTGTCCGCGCCGACCTGGACAACTTGCCGGGATGTCGTGAGGCGTGGCAGACAGCGTGCTCCATTCCTCTGTATCCGGGTCTTGCCGACGAGGAAGTAGAGCTTGTGGTGAGCCGCTTCGAGGCTGCCTTGAGGTCTGTGGATGTCTAGCTTGCCTTTCTCATCTCGGTACGTAGCTTGGGCATTGCGCCTATTGGTCCTTCTGTTCGTGATCGTGCTGCTGATCCCGAGCGTGCGGCAGATCTTTCTCGCCCAGGGCTATCGGTGGCTCTACGTCTTCGCCCTGAGCTTCGGGCTCACGTCCGTGGCGACGCCGATCATACGGTCTCTCTCCTACCGCATCGACGCCCTCGACGACCCGGCCGACGACGAGAGTCGCAAGATCCACGATCGCCCCACGCCCGTGCTCGGGGGAATCGCAGTCTGGATCGGAGTCGCAGGAGCCTTGGCGGCGAACAGCGTATGGCCGACCGGACTGGGGCCCGTCCTCGCGACTGCCACCATCCTCCTGGTGTTCAGCGCCGTTGACGACGTCCGGACGATCGGCTCCTGGCCCAAGTTCTCCGTCTTTCTGATCAGCGCGGGACTGGCGGTCTGGGCCGGAGCTCAGGCGGTGATCGTCGCCCCCGGCCCCATCGGCACCCCGATCAACATCGCTTTGAGCTTCATTTGGATCGTCGGCATCTTCAATGCGCTGAATTTCCTGGATGGCATGGACGGGTTGGCCGCTGGGCTAGCGGCATTGATCGCCTTGTTCATGGGTTTGGTGGCCCTCGAAACGCACCAGCCGGCGATCGGATGGGCATCCGCTGCCATTGGCGGAGCCTGCCTTGGATTCCTGCCGTTCAATTTCCGTCCCGGACGGCGGGCAACGATCTTCCTCGGCGACGGCGGCAGCAACTTCCTGGGCTTCATGCTGGCGAGCATCGCGTTGCTCGGCTTCTGGGCTGATGCAAACCCGCTGGTGGCCATCAGCAACCCGCTGCTGATCTTCGCCGTTCTGATCTACGACATGACCTACATCACGGCGGCGCGCATCGCGTCGGGCAAGGTGCGCAGCTTCTTCGAGTGGATCGACTACGTTGGCCAAGACCACTTGCACCATCGCATCTATGCGATCCTCGGAAGTCGCACCCTGACGGTCGTATTCATTTTGCTGCTGGGCGCATGTTTGGGGCTGGCGGCGCTTGCGCTGCGCGCGGCCGATCCCCGGGGCGCGCTGCTGCTGCTAATCCAGGCCGTCCTTATTCTGCTGCTGGTCACCATCCTGGAACGACGCGGCAATAAGCTCTCGGCCGGCTGAGAAACCCAGGCTCTATTCCAGCAGCGCTGCTTCGACGACCAATCCGGGACCGAAACCGAGGGCAACGCAAGGCCTCGGCGCACTTGCCTTCCGCAGGCGATCGAGAATGAAAAACATTGTCGCTGAGGACATGTTGCCGTAGTTAGCAAGAACTTCCCTCGAAACCGCCAGCGCGTCGTCGCCCACACCCGCTGCCTCGCCGAATGAGCTGAGGATGCGAGGGCCACCAGGATGTACGGCCCACGAGGCCACATCGCCAATGGCCAGCCCGTGCTCTTTCAACCATCCGGTCAACCAGCCGGGCACGTGGGTCTTGATCAGGTCCGGGACCTGCGGCGAGAGCGTCATGAGAAACCCATGATCGCCGATGTGCCACGACATGGCATCTGCAGAGCCGGGCAAAAGAAAGGTCCCGCTGGCGACAACACGCCACCGATCCCGCGGCGTCGGATCGCTCGCGATGCCCACGAGTGCGCCGGCTCCGTCCGCAAACAATGCGTTGGCAACAATCCTCTCAACGTCCCACCCGTAGAAGAAGTGCTGGGTGCAAAGCTCTACGGCGCTGACGAGAATCTTGGCGTCCGGATTCGAGTTGGCAAATGAAGTCGCTACCCTGATTCCGTTCAGCGCACCGTGACACCCCATGAAACCAACGTGCGTGCGCTCTATGGTTCGAGGCAATCCCAGTTCCTCGATCAGGGCGGCGTCGACGCCTGGAGCATAGAAGCCGGTGCATGACACGGTTACCGAGTGAGTGAGGTCCGCAGGATCGATGCCGGAGGTTTCAATAGCCTGACGCGCTGCCTTCACGATGAGACGGGGTGCCTCGGTCTCGTATCGCCGCATTCGTTCTTCCGTCGTCGGCCCCGCATCGTCCGGATGCTCGGCGGGCGGAAAGAACGACTGGCGTTCCTCGAGCGGGCCGTCGGGAGACTCGAGAAGCACGCTGTGCCTCTTGCTGACTCCCGTGCGGCGATAGAGCGACGCAATGCCACGTGCCCGGCCTTGTGCCTCGTGACAAAAAGAGGTGCTCAGCTCAGCGGCCTCTTGCTGGCCAATCGAGTGCGGCGGCACGGCCGTGCCGAGTCCAGCGATCCTGAGGCTCATGCCTGGATTCCTTGTCGCTGAATGAGGCTGGCATCAGTTGGACAATTCATTTCGTCATCTCCTGCAGTGGTCCGCTGACAGAAGACAGATGATGAGGTCTGCCGACGCGGCGTACGACTGGAACGGCGACAGCGGGCAGCTGCTCGAGCAGCGCCACCGCGGAGCGCACCACGAGCGGGCGCCGCAAAAGATTCGCCAAGAGGGCACAGGTACGTTGAGACCTTGCGATGGTGACTCGGTAGTGTTTCTCCCACAGAGTAACCAGGGACGAATCCCAGCTCCTCACGGCCGACCGAACGAACGATGACACGGCCAGGGCGCCGGCGAGCGCCCACGAGATGCCTTCGCCGGTGAACGGCTCCACATAGCCTGCCGCGTCGCCGATCGCGAAAACCCTCTCGATGGCGCGAGCTGCCGGCCTGCGAGTGAGCGGCACCGTGCCCTTCCACGCCAGCGACTCGACGCCCCCGATGGCCGGCAGGCCCGCTTGCTCGAGCACGGCAGCGGCTGCCATTCCAGCGCCACCCGCATGACGCAGGTAGTTTCTGTCAAACGCCGCGGCAATGTTCAGCTGCTGGTTTTCGAGTCGCACGAGACCGAGGTATCCGCTGGTACCGATAGCCATGAATATCGTTCCTGGGGCGTAGAAGTCCGGGCCGATGGGCGAAGTGGCGCCGACGCCGACACGGGCTGCGGGGGCCTGCCAGTCCGCACCTCCGGCGCCGTCCGACGACAGCAGCCCGCCACTCAAACCGTCCGCGGCAACCACGACCCTGGCCGCGACCGAAACTCGTTCCTCGCCCAGGCTGAGGCGAACGATGCGGGCGCCGCCGGCTGAGCTCCGAACAGAGTGTCGAGCGAGATCTCCCGCATCCCCGCAACACGGCCCCAGGGTGGCGGAGGCCCCGGGGAGAAACTCCACGCCCGCTTCGATTGCGGCCGTCAAAAGCGCTGCGTCGAACGCCCGACGTGAAACCGAGAAGCTCTCGGGTAGCCGCAGGCATGCCTGGCGCGACCAGGCCGCGATTCGCATCTTGCTCAGCCGAACGGCTCCCAGATCTTGCAGCATCGTGCCCAGCCCGGCTTGGCTGAGTGCGCTCGTCGATCCAGCATTCAGGCATGCACCACAGATCTTCCAGCGGGGAAACAACTGACGATCCACCAGCAGGACTGACAATCCCTCCCGCGCGAGCTGCCGTGCCGCCATGGATCCCGCGGGGCCGGCTCCGACCACAACCACATCCCAGGCCGTGCGCCCCGCCTGGGGTGCGCTGATCGTGCCGGCACTCAAGTGCATCGGCGACTCCGGTGCCAGGCTCCGCCCGGGAGAGGTCACGGCGCACTCCATACCAAGCTGAATCGCTCTGGCCAGCATCTTCTGAGCGTGGCACCAGTGAGGCCCGCCCGTTCAGCGACGGCGCGCGCTTCCTCGAGAGTGAAGGAAGCCTCCACCGAGCGTGGCCCATCGATGTGGACGATCCGCGATCGTGTCAGCGCCCGGGTGGCGAAGTAGGCCAGGGCGTAGCCCACCCGGCTGCGAACCAGGTCCTGGATCAGAACGAGGCGTCGAGCTGATCCTGACATCTTGCGCAGGAGGTCAACAGCCTGTTCATCGCTCAGGTGATGCAGGAACAACGAGGAGCAGACCACGTCGTATCCGGCGGGCAGGGTCGACTCGATGGCATCGATCTGGAAGAAGCGGACCTCGCACCCCAATTGCTCTGCGCTTGCGCTCGCGTGCTGCACGGCGACGGGGTTGACGTCACAGCCCTCGACAGCAAGTTGGAGACCAGTCGACCGAGCGAGGCGTGCAAGGGTGATGGCAACATCGCCTCCCCCGCAGGCCACGTCGAGGACACGCAAAGGCGTGTGCGGCGCCGTGGATGCCAAGCCACGGATTTGCTCCCAGAACCTCCGCGGGCCGAGCGACAGAGCGTTCACGCGAGCCAGAGCCCTGAGTGCTTTACGGTGCTCTCCTGTACCAAGACCCAGGGAGTCCATGAGCTCGGGCTGGATGCGTCGACGGCCGAGATCGAGGCGCGCGGCTCTGGTTTCCGCTCGCTCCTCGAGTCGTGCCTCTGTCTTGACGTTCTCCACTCTGCACACGCCTGACCTAGAGCCCCTGTTGCCGCAGCGGAAAATACCGCCGCGCGCAGCGACTCACGGGATCCTCAATAGATTTCAAATAGGGAGATCAGTATAGAGTTCCGTCTCGCCCCCGCCTGGAACGAAACACGACTGGGCGACAGCTTGCTTACGGTTATCATGTTGAGCATGGATTTTGCCTCGAACGACCTGTGGACCACGCTGTTCGCCGCTATGACGGCGGCAATCATCTCCATGTTGGCGACGGGTCTCGGGCCGCTGCCGCTGCTCTGGGGCGGCGAGAGGCTGAAGAACTTTCTCGGCGAAGCCTACGCCTTTGCGGGTGGCCTGATGTTTTCGGCCTCGTTCTTCAACCTCATGGCGCCCGGTCTCGAGCGCGCCCACGTTTTGAAGGTCGCTCTGGGCGTTTTCTTGGGGTGCCTGGCATTCTGGGCGGCTGACAAGGCGATCCGCGGCCGCGAATGGAAGATGTGGGACCTCGAGGACGCCGGGGCACGTCGCATCGCTCTCATCATCGGCACGATGTTCATTCACTCCCTGCCCGAGGGAATCGCCATCGGCGTGGCCTTCGGCTCGGGCGAGCCGGGATTCGGCCTCTACATGGCGGTGGCGATCACCATCCACAATATCCCCGAGGGGCTGGCCATCGGTGTGCCGATGCGGAGCGAAGGGCTGAGCGTCGGCCGCGCCTCGGCATGGGCGATCTTCTCGAGCCTTCCCCAGCCCATCGGCGCCCTGCCGGCGCTCCTGGCCGTGTGGGCGTTCCGACCTCTACTGCCCTACCTGCTCGGCTTCGCCGCCGGGGCCATGATGTTCCTGGTTCTCGCCGAGATGCTCTCCGAGGCTCTGGAACAAACGAACCCCATTCGCATGGCTTGGGGCTTCATGATCGGCTTCGTGGTCATGCTGCTGCTCCAGTACGTCATCTAGCCCGGGTTCTCAACGGGCTAACCAGCCTTCCAACGCGCACTTCTCTGCTGACACCTGCGTGCTATTACGCTCACTCACGCGCACTTTTGCACACAATACCGCCTTGACAATCACAGACGCTATGCATAGAGTTGTGTACCTAATCCTTCCGCTAGTAACCTCTGCACAGGCGCTGACAGGTAGAGAGAAGCGCATCAACAGAGATAGCGAGAACGGCGCACAGACAGAACGGCGCACAGACGTGCGCGGGCTTGTGTTTCGAAGGGAGAGCCCAATGGAAGAGACCCGCCCAACGATCATGACGCTCGAGGAGGTCGCAAAGTACCTCCGGCTCCACAAGTCCACCGTCTATCGCATGGCCCGCGAAGGTAAGCTGCCGGGCAACAAGGTGGCTGGGCAGTGGCGTTTCAAGAAGGAGCGTCTGGTTGATTGGTTCGAGCAGCAGCAGGCCCTCGAAGACGAGTTGTAGGCCCGCGAATAGCCCCAATCGACCTCTCTCGATCGCCGCCCGGCCGGCTTCCTCACGGCTGGTGGCCATCTCTTTCGAGCCGAGCCGCGGGACAGTGGTCGTGTATCACTGAGACTCGTCCCGAGCGGCGGCCGTCCCACTCTGTCAGGAAGCCATACCCTCGTCACCACCTCCTGGCGAACGCTCGATGCCCACCTCGACACCTCTGCCACCAGCCACTCGGCCCGTCGACAACAAGCCGGTTGTCGTCGCGCCAGGCGACCCCAAGGCTGTTGTCTCCCTGCAGGAATACCTCATCGAGAGAGCCCTCGAGGCTCGAGCCAGCGATCTTCACATCGAACCGAGGCTGGAGCACATTCGCATCCGTGTCCGTGTGGACGGCTGGCTGCACGATCTGGAGGCCCTGCCCGCGTGGCTGCATCCTAGCCTGGTCGCCAGGCTGAAAATCATGGCCGGCATGGACGT